>JBKGHI010000009.1:65450-85761 GCA_046520405.1 Myxococcus sp. 1LA | reverse complement strand
GCTGCGCCCGCCGCCGGGGGCCGCCTCGCGCGCCGCGGCCACGCCCATGGACAGCCGCCCCTCCCCGGAGGTCGACCCGGCCTCGCTGCCCACGGACCTGGACGGCACCGTGACGGGCGCCGCGCCCCTGCCCCTGGACGCGCTCAACGATTTCGAAGGGTAGACGTTGTCGCCAGGCCGTTGCTTGCGCGAGGCCGCCGGGAGTGATTCACGGCGACCACCATGTCTGCTCGCGAGCTGCCCCTGCTGTTCGTCCGCCACGCCGTCGCGGAGGACTCTCATGTCCTGGGCGACGAGGCCCGTGCCCTCACCTCGGAAGGCCGCGCCGCCTTCCGCCACCACGCCCGCAAACTGGCACGCCTCACGCCGCTGCGAGGCATCATCACCAGTCCGCTGGTGCGCGCCGTCCAGACGGCGGAGCTGCTCGCGGAGGCCTTCGGCGTGTCCGGCGTGGAGGTCCACCCCGCCCTGCTGCCCCAGCGCGGCGCGCACAAGCGCATCGTCGACCTGGGGCGGGAACGGGGCGCGGGCTGGGCCCTGGTGGGCCACAATCCTTCGCTGGAGCGCGCGGCCCAGCGCGCGTTGGAGCATGAGCTGCCCGACAAGCTCCGCAAGGGCGCGGCGCTGGCCCTGCATCCACTGAAGGATGGCGGCTTCACGCTCGCGTGGTGGGCCACGCCGGCAAGCCGGTGAAGCGCCCGGGCGACCTGCGCTGAACGCGCGCCGCGGTGCACCGGGAGAACGGCGCCGTGAAACCGGGCCGTCCTCCCGCGTGCCTGCTCCGACGGCGTTACGACCGGCTGGCGGCGACCGACAGGTGCGGGGCGCCATTGCCGTTCGTCAGCGCGCCGTGGGCGTGGCCATCCGTGCCCAGCTCGCGCAGCAGCGCCTCGCCCACCAGCTCATCCATGGGGACGAAGCGGCCCAGCGCCGCGCGCCAGGCGTGGACCTGCGCGGTGCCGATGTCGAACCACCAGCCGTGCAGCCGCAGCGTGCCCGCGTCGAGGCGCGCCTTCACCCACGGGTAGCTGGCGATGTGCTCCATCTGCAGCAGCACGTTGTTCTGGGACAGGCGGTCGTAATCCGGCAGGCCCTCCCCCAGCTTCGGGTTCTCCTGCATGCGCTGGAGCGCGGGCTTGCCGTGCTCGAGCCAGCCGCTGAGGTTCGGGTGCTCCGGCCCCACGCCGCCCGCGAGGACGGCCTTCATCGCGCCGCAGCTCGAGTGGCCGCACACCACGATGTCCTCCACAGGCAGATTGCGGAGCGAGAACTCCAGCGCGGCCGCCTCGGACTGGTCACCCGTCGACTGCCCCTTGGAGTCGGACGGCGGCATCATGTTGCCCACGTTGCGGACCACGAAGAGGTCCCCCGGGTCCGTGGACACGAGCAGGTTGGGCACCACGCGGCTGTCCGCGCAGGCGATGAAGAGGCAATCCGGCTTCTGCCCCTGCGCCAGCAACGCGAACTTCTCACGGTAGTTGGAACGGGCGTTGAGCTGAAAGTCCAACAGACCGCGGATGAGCTTCCTCACTGCGCACCTCCAGAAACAAGCGAGTTGTGATTGGGACCTTCGACGACCGCCGGGGCATTCGACTTCATCGTCCCCTTACGGCTCCAGACATCCTCGAGCGACTCGGTGAACACCGTGCCACCCGTCTTGCGATGCGTGTCGCACCAGCTCTCCAGGGCTTCATGCCCGGAGTGGTCCAGCGTCTGCACCGCGAGGTCCAGCTCCACTTTCGAGCCCGACGGAACCTGCGCCAGCGCGCTGGACAGCCTGGGTACACCGACGAACGTCAGCGCGCCCGAGATTCGAACCAGGTAGGACGCGTCCGCCTGCGGCTGGACCTCCACCTTGACGCTGCCCAGGTGCCACAGCAGGCGCAGCACCGCGAACGCCAGGCCCATGCCGATGCCCGCCAGCAGGTTGACGCCCACCACGCCGGCCACCGTCACCAGGTACACGGCCAGCTCGCCGCGCTTCGCCAGCTCGCGGATGTGGTGCACGTTCACCAGCTTGGCGCCGACGAAGACGAGCAGACCGGCCAGCACCGTGAGGGGCACGAGCCCCGCAACCGAGCCGAGCAGCGTGACGAACAGGAGCAACCAGACGCCGTGCAGGGTGCCCGACAGCCGCGTCTTCGCGCCGGCGGTGATGTTGGTGGCGCTGCGCACGATGACGCCGGTGATGGGCAGGCCGCCCGCCAGACCCGACACAGTGTTCGCCAGGCCCTGAGCGAAGAGCTCGCGGTCCAGGTTCGCGCGCGGGCCGGTGTGCATCTTGTCCGTGGCCACCGCGCTCAAGAGCGACTCGGCGCTCGCGACCAGCGCCAGTGACAGCACCGCCGTGCCGAAGGTGGCCCAGTCACCCTTGGGGAAGGTGGGCAACTGGATGCTGGAGAAGATGTTCTCCGGCAGGTCCACCCGGGCCACGTCCGCGCTCAGGAAGTACGCGGCGGCGCTGGCGCCCACCACGGCCACGAGCGGACCGGGGACCTTCTTCAGCTTCCCGGGGACGAACTGCCACGCGACCATCAGGCCAATGGTGAGCAGGCCCAGCAGCGTCGCGGCGCCGTGAAGGTCCGCGATCTGCCCCGGCAGCTCCTTCAGGTTCTGCCACGCGTTCGCCTGGGGCGCGCCGCCCATGACGATGTGGACCTGCCCCAGGACGATGAGGATGCCGATGCCGGCCATCATCCCGTGGATGACGGCGGGGGAGATGGCCAGCGCGCCGCGCGCCACCTTCAGCCCACCGAGAATCATCTGCACCACGCCCGCGACGGCCACCGCCGCGCACGTCATGGCCAGCCCCATCTGCTGGATGAAGCCGAACACCATCACCGCGAGGCCCGCGGCGGGACCGCTCACCTGCAGCGGCACGCCGCCGAAGATGCCCACCACGAGGCCACCAACCACACCCGCGATGAGACCGCTGACGATGGGGGCGCCGGATGCCAGCGCGATACCCATGCACAACGGCAAAGCCACCAGGAAGACCACCAGGGATGCAGGCAGGTCCGTGGCCAGCGCCTTCCAGGGGGAAGCAGCGCCCTCAGGACTCTTCGAAGTCGACATCACACCTCCACACAAGTCGCCGCGACTGCCGCGTGCGCCGGATCACGTGGAGGCCCTGGGCAAATACCGTGCCGCCCCTTGCCGAATGTCTTGAGAGGGACCGCAACCCGATTGCGTTCGGGAATATGAAAGGGTTTTTAAGTCCCGATTCCCAACTTAAAGATTCTTGAGGTCGCCCACCGCAAGAATCTTGAAGTGCCCTCGCCTACTCCTCCTCGAGCCGGCGGAGGAAGGTGGGGTACGAGAGCCCCAGCACCCGGGCGGCCTCCATGCGGCGCCCGTCCAGGAGGGCGAGGACGTGGCGGACATACAGCCGCTCCACCTCCTGGAGGGCGCGCGGCGGCCCGGCGACGACGAAGGCATCGGGGTCCACCGTGGGCGGCCCGCTGCCGCCCACCGGTTCCAGGGAGGCGAGCTCCAGCTCCGGGCCGGCTTCGAGCACCAGGGCGCGCTCCAGCACGTTGCGCAGCTCGCGGACGTTGCCGGGGAACGGGTAGCGCTCCAGGCGGGCCTGGGCGGCGCGGGAGAACCCCACGGGCCTGCGGCCCAGCTCGGCGCACAGCTCGGCCACCAGGGACTGCGCCAGCGGCAGCAGGTCCTCGCGGCGCTCGCGCAGCGGCGGAATCTCCACCCGGAAGACGCTCAGGCGGAAGTAGAGGTCCTCGCGGAAGCGGCCCTCGGCCACCTCCTTCGTCAGGTCGCGGTTGGTGGCCGTCACCACGCGGGCGCTGCTGCTCAGCTCGGCGGTGCCGCCCAGGCGGCGGAAGGCGCCCTTGTCCAGGAAGGTGAGCAGCTTCGCCTGGAGTTGCAGGGGCAGCTCGCCCACCTCGTCCAGGAAGAGCACGCCCCCCGCCGCCACCTCCACCAGGCCGCGGCGGGCGGTGCGCGCGTCGGTGAAGGCGCCGCGCTCGTGGCCGAACAGCTCGCTCTCCACCATGGTGGCGGGCAGCGCGGCGCAGTTGACGTGGACGAAGGAGCCCTGCCCGCCCTGGAGCGCGTGCAGGTGGCGGGCAATCACCTCCTTGCCCACGCCCGTCTCCCCCAGCAGCAACACCGGGCTGCGGGGCGCCTTGGCGATGCGCTCCAGCATCTGGAGCGCGGCCAGCATCTTCGGCGAATGCGGACGCGACAGGCGCCGCCGGCCGCCCAGCTCGCTCTCCGCCTGGCGCAGCCGCTCCTGGAGCTGGAGGTCCGCGGCGGCGCGGCGGGCGCGCAGCACCAGGTCGTCCAGCTCCACCGGCTTGGCCAGGTAGTCACGCGCGCCGGCCTGGATGGCCTCCACCGCGCTGGCGATGTCCCCGTGCGCCGTCACCATCAACACCGGTGTGTCTGGCAGTTGGGCGCGCAGCTCGGGCAGGAAGTCGATGCCGTCCCCATCCGGCAAGCGCCGGTCCAGCACCACCAGGTCCGGCGCCTCGCGGGACATGGCGCCGCGCGCGTCATGGAGGGAGTGCGCCAGCGTGACGCGGAAACCCTCGTGGCGCAGCACGGAGGCCGCCAGCGAGGCGAAGGTCCGGTCGTCATCCACCAGCAGCAGATGGGTGCTCATCTGGTGACCTCCAGCGGAAGGCGCAACGTGAAGCGGCTTCCCAACGGACTTCGTACGTAGTTCAGACTGCCACCGTGGGCCTCCACGGACGCACGCGCCATGGGCAGCCCCAACCCCACGCCCTTGGCCCGCCCGGTGGCGAAAGGTTCCCACAACCTGGGCTCGAGCCGGGGATCCACGCCGCCCGCATTGTCCTCCACCACGAGCACGGCGTCATGGTCGTCCCGCGTCAGACGCACGCTGACCCAGGGCGCCGGCTGCATCCCCGTGTCCCGCGCCACCGCGCCCGCCTCCACCGCGTTGCGCAACAGGTTGTCGATGGCGGAGACCAGGAGCGCCGCGTCACCCTGCACCCACAGCGACTCTTCCAGGGACGTGCTGAGCGCCACCGTCTCCGACTCCGGCAGCAGCTTCACCCCCTGGAGCGCGTCCTGCACCAGCAGGTGCAACTCACAGCTCCGGCGCAGCGCGGCACGCGGCGCCCCGAAGGACAGCAGCGAGCGCGCCAGGTGGCTCAGGCGCTCCACCTGCGAGCGCAGGGCGCCCACGGGCAGCTCGCTGCCGGCCGGCGTGTGCCGGAGCACGGACAGCGCGGCCTGGATGCCATTGAGGGCGTTCTTCACCTCGTGGGCGATGAGCGAGGCCGCGGTGCCCAGCGCGGCCATGGTCTCCTGACGGCGCAGCCGCTCCTCGGCCGCGAGCAGCGAGCGGTACGAGTGCCGCAGCAAGAGGATGAAGATGATGAGCGTGCTGCTCAGCAGGGCGATGTGGAACGCCAGCTGCCGCAGGAAGCGCGCGCGCAGGCCCGCGGTGGCCGTCTCCTCCTCCAGGACGATGAGCAACAGCTCGCTCTTCCCCACCCACGCGCCCGCGCCCATCATGTGCTTGCCGTCCAGCGTCAACGGCCCGGGCATCTTCGCCAGGGCGCGCAGCGTCCCCGTGACGTCTCCGGGCCCCAGCTTGAGCCCCACCGGCATCAGCAACTGGCCATGCTCATCCATCAGCACCAGGGACGTCTGCGCCGTGGGGCGCGTGGGCAACGCGCCCGCGCGGACCTCGCCCAGCATCACGCCCTTGAAGCGCCCCTCCTGGAACATGGGGACGGCGACGACGATGGGACCGCCCTCCCCTTCCATCAGGTCAATCTCAGGCTGGCGGCCCTCCACCATCCGGCGGAACCAGGGCCGCAGCGTGAGGGGCGAGCGCCCCAGCGGCATGTCCGGAGGATCGCTCCAGACGCGCTCGCCGGAGGGCGTCAGCAGGGCCACGCCCTCCGAGAAGAGGGACGAGTGGGAGAAGGCGCTCTCCAGCAGGGCCAGCTCCGCGGGGGAGATGCCGTCCTCGGGGGCGAGCGCGGGGTGTCCGGCCACGCGGGCCAGCTCCGCCTCCAGCAGCCCCAGGTGCACGCCCAGCGCCTCCGACTGCCACCTGCGCCTGGTTGAGCAGCCGGCTCAGCAGCTCCTCGCGCGCGTTGCGCACGTCCTCCACGTAGCCCAGCACGGGGCTCGTCAACGCCACCAGCCCCACCAGCCCCAGCCCGACGAGCGCGGAGCGTCCCCCGCGCCGCTGCGCGTGGGCCAGCTCTCCGGGCGTGGGAGTCAGCGTGGGAAGTGGAGGTGGGGTCGGCGGTGGGTGGGAGGAAGTCATGACAGGGCGCCCTGGGGTTTACCCCGGCCCGGCGGCACCTTCACGCGCAAACAGGCCACAAGCCCAGGGCCCGCCCGCTGGAGGGCCGACCCACGCCCCATGCCGCTCGCCCTGTGCGTGTTCCAGCCCTGACGAAGTTGTTGCACATGAGTCACACGTTCGGAAAAGGGGGCGCGCAGAGTGACGGCCCGCCATGCCCCATGTCCTCATCGTCGACGACGAACGCGACCTCGCGGAGCTCATTGATTTCAACCTGCGGGGTTCCGGCCTCACCACCCACGTGGCCCACACTGGCGAAGCAGCGCTGGCGGCCGCGCGGGAACAGAACCCCGACCTCGTGCTGCTGGACCTGATGTTGCCGGACATGTCCGGCATCGACGTCTGCCGGCAGCTCCGGGCAAGTCCCCAGTCACGGGGCGTGCTCATCGTCATGCTCACCGCCAAGGGCGAGGAGACCGACCGCATCCGGGGCTTTGAAGTCGGCGCGGACGACTACGTGGTGAAGCCCTTCAGCGTGCGCGAGCTGGTGCTGCGCCTGAAGGCCATCCTCCGCCGGGGCGCGCCCGCCACCGGGAACGCGGCTCCCCTGACGCTGGGGCCCTTGCGGCTGGATGTGTCGTCCCACCGCTTCTTCGTGGACGAGCGCGAGGTGGCCCTCACCGCGCTGGAGTTCCGGCTCCTGGAGCACCTGCTCGCCCGCCTGGGCCGGGTGCAGACGCGCGAACAGCTCCTGGAGGAGGTCTGGGGCCTGTCCTCGTCCCTGGAGACGCGCACCATCGACACCCACGTCATGCGCCTGCGCGACAAGCTGGGCCCCGCGCGCGCGCTGCTGGAGACGGTCCGCGGTGTCGGCTACCGGATGCTGGACCCCGCCGCGGGCTGAGGGTCGTGACCTCGATGTCACGTGGAGGACGCGAAACGGACACCCACGTCACGTAGAAGCGCGCCGTCTTCGCGCAGGCCCCACACAGCGGACAGATTCCGGTCCGCCCCACGCAGCCTGGAGAAGTTCCTCATGAAATCGCTCCTCAAGCCCCTGCTCGCGGTGTTCCTCCTGGCGCTCCCCGCCGCCGCCCAGGCGGGCACCGTCACCATCAAGGGCTCCGACACCATGGTCATCCTCGGCCAGCGCTGGGCCGAGGCGTTCATGAAGAAGAACCCCTCCATCAAGATCCAGGTCACCGGCGGCGGCTCCGGCGTGGGCCTGGCGGCCCTCCAGAACGGCACCACGGACATCGCCATGTCCAGCCGGGAGATGAAGAAGGCGGAGGCCGACAAGCTGAAGGCCCGCTACAAGGCGCCGCCCGTGCAGCGCTCGGTGGCCAAGGACGGCGTCACCTTCTACGTCCACCAGGGCAACCCCGTGGGCGCGCTCACCACCGAGCAGCTCATGAAGATCTACGTGGGCGACATCACCAACTGGAAGCAGTTGGGCGGCGCGGACGCGCCCATCGTCGCCTACTCCCGGGAGAACTCCTCCGGCACCTACGTCTTCGTGAAGGACATGGTGCTGGACGGCGAGGACTTCGCGCCCGCCATCCAGACGCTGCCCGGCACCGCCGCGGTGGTGAACGCCGTCTCCAAGGAGAAGAACAGCCTGGGCTACGGCGGCGCCGCCTATGCCGAGGGCATCAAGGAGCTGAAGGTCAAGAAGGGCAACGAGGAGATTGCCCCCAGCGCGGACAACATCAAGAGCGGCAAGTACCCGCTGGCGCGCGACCTCTTCTTCTACCTGCGCAACGAGCCCACGGGCGACATCAAGGCCTTCATCGACTTCGCGCTCTCCCCGGAAGGTCAGGCCATCGTCACCCAGGTCGGCTACTTCCCCGTGAAGTAGACGCGGAGCGTCACACGAATGTCACAAGAGGCCCTGAGTCCCAATGGATAGACAGGCGACCATGGAGCAAGGTCTCACGCAAGCCGTGCCCGCGCCGCGCCTGTCCGCGGCCGCGCGGAGGCGTCAGCTGCGGGAGAAGGCCGTCGCGGGCTTCATCACGCTGATGGCGTTCACCGGCATCGCCGCGCTCATCCTCATCATCGTCTTCGTGGCCAAGGAGGCGCTGACGCTGTTCACGGACGCGGAGGCCCGCCACGAGGCCAGCCTCTCCAAGATGTTCCTGGCGCAGGAGGGCCGCTACCCGTTCCGGTGGCAGCCCGTGTCGGACACGCCCAAGGTCAGCATGATTCCGCTGTTCGTGGGCACGCTGAAAATCACCTTCGTCTCCATGCTGGTGGCGGTGCCCATGGGCGTCTTCAGCGCGCTCTTCGTCGCGGAGTTCGCCCCGCGCCGCCTGCGCGAGCTGCTCAAGCCCGTCATCGAGCTGCTGGCCGGCATCCCCTCCGTGGTGCTGGGCTTCTTCGCGCTGATGGTGCTGGCCCCGATGGTGAAGAACGTGTTCCACCTGGACCGGCCGCTCAATGGCACGCTGGCGGGGCTGGCGCTGGCGCTGGCCATCGTCCCCGTCATCTTCACCGTGTCCGAGGACGCGCTCACCGCGGTGCCCCGCAGCTACCGCGAGGCCTCGCTCGCGCTGGGCGCCACGCTCTGGGAGACCGCGTGGAAGGTGGTGCTGCCCGCGGCGGCCCCCGGCATCCTCGCCGCGTGTGTGCTGGGCTTCGGCCGGGCCATTGGCGAGACGATGATTGTCCTCATGGCGTCAGGCAACGCGGACATCGTGTCCTGGAACCTGGGGGATTCGGCCCGCTCGCTGTCGGCCACCATCGCCGCGGAGATGGGTGAAGTGGTGGTGGGCAGCCCGCACTACTCCCTGCTCTTCTTCATCGGCGTGGAGCTGTTCATCTTCACCTTCGTCCTCAACATGGTCGCCTCCACCTGGACGAAGAAGGTCCTCCAGCGGCTGACCGGGAGCGCCTCGTGAAGTACACCACGCGCCGGGCGGTGGGGCTGGGCCTCACCGGACTCACGGCCCTCGCGGCCTTCGTCATCGTGGGCATGCTGGCCCTCATCCTGCTGGACGTCGCCAGCCACGGGGCGCGCCACATCTCCTGGTCCTTCCTCACCGAGGCGCCCCGGGACGGAATGATGGCCGGCGGCATCTTCCCCGCCATCTTCGGCACCGCCGCGCTCACCCTGCTGATGACCATCGCGGTGATGCCGGTGGGCGTGCTCACCGCCGTCTACCTCCACGAGTACGCGCCGCCGGACTCGCGCTTCGCCCGCTGGGTGCGCGTGGCGGTGGTCAACCTCGCGGGCGTGCCCTCCATCGTCTTCGGCCTCTTCGGGCTGGGCTTCTTCATCCTCTTCGTCGGCGGCAACATGGACCGGCTGCTCGGCTACGAGGAGATGCACTGGGCCCAGCCGGGCATCCTCTGGGCCTCATTGACGCTGGCGGTGCTGACGCTGCCGGTGGTCATCGTCTCCACGGAGGAGGCGCTGCGCGCGGTGCCCCTGGACCAGCGCACCGCCAGCCTGGCGCTGGGCGCCACCCAGTCGCAGACGCTGGCGCGGGTGGTGCTGCCCGGCGCCCTGCCCGGCATCCTCACCGGCGCGGTGCTGGCCATCTCCCGCGGCGCGGGCGAGGTGGCGCCCATCCTCTTCACCGGCGCGGCCTACTTCCTGCCGGACCTGCCCACGCAACTGGACTCCCAGTTCATGCACCTGGGCTACCACACGTATGTCATGGCCACCCAGTCACCCAACGTGACGGAGGCCAGTGGTCCGCTGTATGCGACGGTGCTGGTGCTGCTGGCGCTCACCTTCGCCCTCAACCTCGTCGCGGTCATCATCCGGACGCGCACGCGCCGCAAGGCCGCCAGCGCCCACTGACGGTACGCCTGCCATGTCCCTTCAACCCCAGAATCCCCGCGCGAAGATGGAAGCGCGGGAGCTCACCCTGCGCTACGGCCCGAAGACGGCCATCCACAAGGTGTCCCTGGCCATCCAAGACCGGCGGGTGACGGCCCTCATCGGCCCCTCCGGTTGCGGCAAGTCCACCTTCCTGCGCTCGCTCAACCGGATGAACGACCTCATCTCCGGCACGACGCATTCGGGAACCATCTTGCTGGACGGCACGGACATCCATGACCGGGGCGTGGACGTGGTGGACCTGCGCCGCCGCGTGGGCATGGTCTTCCAGAAGTCCAACCCCTTCCCCAAGAGCATCTTCGAGAACGTCGCCTACGGCCTGCGCGTGGGCGGGATGAAGGACAAGGCGGAGCTGGCCACGCGCGTGGAGAAGTCCCTGCGCGGCGCCGCGCTCTGGGACGAGGTGAAGGACCGGCTGGACGAGAGCGCCCTGGGCCTGTCCGGCGGCCAGCAGCAGCGTCTGTGCATCGCCCGCGCGATGGCGGTGGAGCCGGAGGTGCTGCTGATGGACGAGCCCGCCAGCGCGTTGGACCCCATCGCCACGGCGAAAATCGAGGAGCTCATCCACGAGCTGAAGGCGACGTACACCATCGCCATCGTCACTCACAACATGCAGCAGGCCGCGCGCGTCAGCGACCGCACCGCTTTCTTCTACATGGGCGAGCTGGTGGAATGCGGCCCCACCGAGCAGATCTTCACCAACCCGCGCGAGAAGCGCACCGAGGACTACGTCACCGGCAAGTTCGGGTGAGCGGAAGAAAAAAGGGGACCGGACACATGCCGTCGACGCATACGGACAAGGCCTTCGAGGCGGACCTGAGGGATTTGCGGGAGAAGCTGCTCGCGATGGGCGCGAAGGTGGAGAACCTCATCGTCCAGAGCATGAAGGCGCTCACCGACCGCGACAGCGCCGTGGCCGAGAAGGTCGTCGCCGCCGACAAGGACGTGAACCGCCTGGAGGTGGACATCGACGAGCTGTGCCGGAAGATCCTGGCGCTGCGTCAGCCCGCCGCCAGTGACTTGCGGCTCATCACCACGGCGCTGAAGATCGTCACCGACCTGGAGCGCATCGGCGACCTGGCGGTGAACATCGCCGAGCGCTCCATGGACCTGAACCAGGTCCCCCCGCTGGCGCCCTACGTGGACACGCCCCGGCTGGCGGAGCTGGCCCAGCGGCAGGTCCGCATGTCCCTGGACGCCTTCGTCTCCGGCGACGTCGCCAAGGCGGAGGAGGTGCTCCGGGGTGATGACCTGCTGGATGCCCTCTTCCTCAAGATTTTCAACGAGCTCCTCGCCTACATGATGGAGGACTCGCGCAACATCCGCCGGGCCACGGCGCTGATGTTCATCGCGAAGCACCTGGAGCGCATTGGCGACCACGCGCTGAACGTGGCGGAGATGGTCGTCTACATGGTGCGGGGCAAGGACATCCGCCACCCGCGGAGCCGCAACCTCGCCGATTGACCCGCGGGGGCGGGCTTCACCGGCCTGTCACCGCGAATTGCCCGCTCCGCCCCGCGCGCTTCGCGGGGCTGACGTGGAGGGCCTCTAGCGTGGCAACCGTGGTCGCGCCATGACGGCGCACCGGCCCCGGGGATTGCCCGCGAATGTTGCTCGCCTCCAACCTCCTCCTGATTGCCGCCTGCTTCGGTCTGTTCGTACTCACCGTCCAGTTCGCGCTCGTGCTTCGTCACCGGCGCGAGCAGTCCCCCGCCACACGCACGGATTCACCCCGCCCGGGCATCTCCATCCTCAAGCCGCTGTGCGGCGTGGATGACGACCTGGAGGCCAACCTGGCGCAGTTCGCGGCGCTGGACTACGCGGGCGAGTACGAGGTGGTGCTCGGCGTGAAGGACGCGCGAGACTCCGCCTTCGCCGTGGCCCGCGCGGCCGTGGCCCGCTGGCCCCGCGTCATGCGCCTGGAGGTCCAGGAGGGCGAGCCGGGCCGCAACCCGAAGGTGAACCAGCTCATCACCCTGGCGGACCGGGCGCGCCACGACGTGCTGGTCATCAGCGACAGCAACACGCGGGTGGCGCCGGGCTACCTGGAGGAGATTGCCCAGGCCTTCGCGGACCCGGAGGTGGGCTGCGTCACCCACCCGGTGTCGGGCATTGGCGAGCGCACCTTCGGCTCGCTGTTAGACAACCTGCACCTGAGCGCCAGCGCGGCGGCGGGGATGATCGCCGCCAAGCGGCTGGCCGGGCAGGACATCGTGGTGGGCAAGTCCATGGCGCTGCGCCGCGAGGACGTGGACGCGCTGGGCGGCTTCTTCTCCGTGAAGGACGTGCTGGCGGAGGACTTCGTCATTGGCCAGTGGGTGACGCGGAAGCTGGGCCGCCGCGTGGTGGTGGCGCAGACGCCCGTCTTCAACGTGTCGCTGCGCAAGAGCGTCCTCTCCTTCTTCCAGCGCTACCTCCGCTGGAGCGTGATTCACCGGACCGCGGTGTCGCCGGGCACCTACCTGGCCCAGGCCCTGTTGAACCCGACGCCGCTGGCCCTGCTGGGCGCCATGCTGGCCCCCTCCTCCGAAACCGCGGCCATCTGCCTGGTGGTGGCCTTGGGCAAGGTGGCGGTGGACCTGTCCACGGTGCGTGCCCTGCGGCCGCAGCCGCTGTCGTGGGACGCGGTGCCGCCGTCTTCGCCAAGGACGCACTGCTCTTCGCGGCCTGGTGCCACGCGCTCTTCTCCAGGACGGTGAACTGGCGCGGCACCCGGCTGCGCGTGGGCCGGGGCACCCGGTTGATGCCGGTGCGCACCGCGGGGCTCGCGGGCGAGCCCGCGTTGTCCCAGGGTGAACGCGTCCTGGCGGGCTGACCCGCGAGGCGCCCTTCCAGGGCCCGCCCGTCCGCCTGCTGAGCGAGCGTCATGGCACCGCTCGCGGAGAATGATGGCGCCCTTCAGCAGCGTTCATCTTCTGTCGGGGGAGGACGATTGGCGCGACTGGCAACGGAGAACAGCGCAAGAAAGGTCCTGGTCGTCGATGACGACGCGGACTGGAGGGAATTCCTCCGGCTCAGCCTGGAGGACCTCGGTTACGAGGCGACGGAGGCCTCGGACGGACAGGAGGCCCTGGAGACGCTGAAGCGCGGCGGGCGATACGGCGTGATGCTGCTGGACCTCAACATGCCGGGGATGTCCGGGTTGGAGGTCGTGGAGCGGCTCCCGCGCGGCCCCCATCCACGCATTGTCTTCCTGACGTCCGCGGCGGCCCAGGATGTAGGCAGCGCCCTGCTCTCCGGGCCGCACTACTACCTGCCAAAAGGTGCGAGCCGCGACCAATTGTCGCTCCTCTTGCAATCACTTGGTGAGTGAGCGGCCAGCCTCTGGCGTATAGGGTAGAGGGCCCCTGAGAGGAGGGCCATTATCGTCACCGAGCTTCTCATCATCCTGTTGCTGGTCCTGGCCAACGGTGTCTTCGCCGGCGCGGAGCTGGCCATCATCTCGGTCCGCCGGACGCGGCTGAAGGAACTGATTGAGGAAGGCAGCACCTCCGCGAAGGCGGTGGAAGCCCTGCGCGGCAACCCCGAGCGCTTCCTGGCGACGGTGCAGATTGGCATCACCGTCATCGGCGCCACGGCGGCCGCCTTCGGTGGCGCGAGCATCGCCAACCGGCTTGGCGGCGTGCTCACGGGCTTTGGCATCCCCGAGCAGCAGGCGGACGAGGTGGCCCTCGCCGTCGTCGTGGCCTTCGTATCGTACCTGTCGCTGGTGCTGGGCGAGCTGGTGCCCAAGTCGCTCGCGCTGCGTGCCGGCGAGCGCTACGCGCTGCTCATCGGCCGTCCCCTGCGCGGGCTGTCGTGGGTGATGCAGCCGGTGGTGTGGTTCCTCACCGCCAGCTCCAACGTGGTGCTGCGCCTGTTCGGCGACCGGACAAACTTCACGGAAGGGCGCCTGTCCGCGGAGGAGCTCCAGCAGTTGGTGGAGGAGGCGGCGAAGCAGGGCACTTTGGACCCTCACGCCGGTGAGATTGCGTCGCGCGCCTTCGAGATGCGCGACGTGACGGTGGGCGAGCTGTCGGTGGCCCGGGACGAGATGATGGCGCTGCGGCGTCACGCCAGCCCCGAGGAGATTCGCCGCGTGTTGCTGGAGGGTGGCCACTCCCGCATGCCGGTGTACGAGAACACGCTGGACAACATCGTCGGCTACGTCATCGCCAAGGACCTGCTGGGGGTGGCCTGGGAGGGCAACCTCATCATCCTGGAGGACGTGATGCGTCCGCCCTTCTTCGTCGTGGAGACGATGCGGGCCATGGACGCGCTGCGCGAGCTCCAGAAGCGGCGCATGCAGTTGGCCATCGTGGTGGACGAGCGCGGCGGCGTGGTGGGGCTCGTCACGGTGGAGGACCTCGTGGAGGAGCTGGTGGGAGACATCCTCAGCGAGTCCGAGGTGCCGGAGGAGTTCGTGAAGCGCGAGGGGCCGAACACCGCCCTGGTGCTCGGCACCGCGAGCATCCGCGACGTCAACCGCGAGCTGTCCCTGGACCTGGACGAGGACCAGGACTACGCCACCGTGGCCGGCCTGTGCATCGCCCTGTCCGGCGGCGCCATCCCCGAGCCGGGCACCAAGGTGCAGACGGAGGGAGGCCTCGTGCTGGAGGTCGTCACGTCCTCCCCCCGCCGCGTGGACACCGTGCGCTTCCACCTGCCGAAGCGCGAGGAGCCCGCGGCGGAGTGAGGCTGAGCCCACCCGACGCCTTTCCCCCCGAGGCCCAAGGCGTCAGGGGGCAGCTCACTGGGGCAATTCGACGACCTCGCCGGGCACGTACTCTTCGAAGACAATCAGCGTCACCCGCGTGGCCTCCCCGATGCGAAGCAGGAGGTCGCGGATGGGCTCCCAGGGAAGTCCACCGAGCCCGGCGCCGATCCGGGGCAGACCGATCCTGCCAATGCCCAGGCCTTCCCCTTGTTCGACCATCGAGGAGAGTGCTCTCTCGATGGCCTGCAAGTCGGCCTTCGTCCTCCATGTCTTCTGCGTGCCGAGGTTGAACACCGTCACGTCTGCCTCGGTCCACGTGAAGACATCCCCGAGGTTGAAGCGGCCCGCTGTGCACCGCTTCTTGTACTCCTCGTACATCTCGGGAAAACGCGCGCGGAACTCCACGGCAATGCCCTTGCCCATGGCACCGGCGCAGTTGCAGCCATGTGCGAGGGCATGAAGTCCCGTCTGTCGGAGAAGATCGCCGCTCACGAAGAGGGTGGGCATTGCTTCAGTTCCTCCTTGGCTCCGGAGGCCAAAGGCGGTGTCCCGGCGTGGAGTTCACGATCGACGCTAAGCCATCCGAACTAAATCCGTTCAGGGGGTAGCCGCGCCGAAGCCCGATTTTTCGGCCTCGGCGGTGGTCTCTCCTGACGGAACTTACTCCGGCTGGCTTAGAAGAAGTAGCACGTGACGGCTGCGCCGTCTCCCCAACCGAACGCGCTGTGGCCGGAGACGTAGAGGCGCTTGAACGTCGATTCGCGGGGGACGTCCACGAGCACAATACTCAGCTCGGTGGTGAACCAGTCCAGGTAACCGCCTGGTATTTCCGTCTCGATGCGATACTCGAACACCGGGTGCCCGTAGTCGAACTCAGGTGGGTCCCAGGTGAGGTTGATGTTCCCGTCCGAGGTGTCGCACCTGAAGTTGCGTGGCTGCGACGGACGAGCGGAGGGCATGCTCGCGATGCGCTCCGAGACGGCGCCCCACCCGGCCTCGTTCCGAGCAACCACCGTGAAGTGATAGGTCGTCGCGGTGACCAGTTCCGTCACGTTCAAGGTCAACTCCGTCGTCTCCAGGGTCCGCACCACTTCGTCGTTCAGGAACACCGTCACCTGGTAGCCGGTGATGGGGCGCCCGCCAGTGTCTTCGGCGGCCCAGCGCAGGAACACGCGGTTCAGATACGGCCTGGCCGTCAACGTGGGCGCGCCCGGCGTCGTGAAGGGCGTGGCCGAAACCGACGTCCCCGGCCCTTGTGCATGGCCGTTGTCCGCGACGACGGTGAAGGTGTACGCCGTCCCGTTCGCCAGCGCGCCCACCGTGGCCTGCGTCTCCGTCACGGTGACAGTCACCGGCTGGGACTCGGCGCCCGCGTCCTCGGCCTGCACGACAATGGAATAGCCAGTCAGTGCCATACCCTGACTGTCGGCGGCCTCCCACGTCAGCACGACCTCTTGATTCCCAGGCACGGCCATCAAGTTGCTCACCGCGCCGGGCGCCACGAACGGCGTGACAGGAGACGTGCGAGTGGACGCATCTCCAGGGCCGCGGTCGTTCACCGCGACGACGGTGAAGGCGTAGGCCGTGCCGTTCGTCAGCTCCTGAATGACTGCCTGGGTCGCGGGCGCGGGCACCACCACCGACCGGACCTCGCTGTCCCCTGTGAAGACATGCACCCTAAATTCGAGAATGGCGCTGTTGCCGTCATTCGTGGGCGCCGCCCACGTCACCGTGGCCTGCGAATCCCCCACCACCGCCGCCACGTTGGTGGGCGCCTGGGGCACCGTCACCTGCGGGCCCTGAGATGGGGGCGGATCATCCGAGCCGCCACAGCCCATGCCTCCGAGCAATCCCACCAACAGCACGGCCACAAACCGGATTCGTCCGTTCATCGAGACAGTCCTCTCCTGGTACCGGAAAACAGGCCTACAGCATCACGCCCGTCCCCGGGAAGAGAGGCCACACGGACCCTGTCCCCAGGGTGGATGGGCTCGCACAGCCCTGGCGCAGGACGACCGTCCACTTGAACTCGGACTGCTCCTGTGCATGCCGGCTCCCGCTTCTACGGTGGAAGCAGAAACCGCTCGAGCGCAGCCCGCGCTTTCGAGCACACGGCGAGCGACCTCACACTGCCCAATCGAATGACGAGGCAGTCCCAGCCGCAATACCTCGCGTCGCTCAAGGCAGGAGCTTGACGTGCAGCAAGTCCAGTCGGCGCGATATCGGCGTGTACCACGTGCCATCCAGCTCGAAGGCGGTCGCAAGGCCTCCGGTCAGCACCACGCCCTCCTGATTTCCTGTCTCAACTCCCATCGACTGGTCAACCGAGACGCCTGGGTGGGAACTCCCGCCCCCATTCAAGAGCAAGAGTGCCATTCCCAGACACCAACCTACTGCGCCCACTGTACGCTGTTTCACGTACCCTTCTACCGTTCGCGCGCGGTGCCACTCCGCGAGGTGACTGTCCCCCATGAGGCCCAGGCGCGAGACGGCCCCATCGGCGAACCCAGGTTCCCGCATTCGCCACGAGGAACGCGTGTTCGGCCTGAAGAACACGACCCGCAGGGCGCCCAGCCCCTGTCCAGCCGAGCCGCCCTCCTCGCGACAATCAAGGACTGGCTCCGGAGGAACAACCGTCCAAGAGCCACGGAGAGACCTCGGTGGCGCGGCTCAAGGCCGGACCCGTCCATCCTTCTTCGCGCACAGGCAGTGTCCACCAGCAGACGCGCCACCGGCGCCAATCCCTCCTCACCGGCCCCGACCGGGCGACCGCCTCTCGGCGGCGAGCGCGCTTCAAGGAAAGGGAGGAGGGACACGATCCACAGGCGTGCGGCCGCGGGCTGCCCCCAGCACGCGACACCTCGCCGAAACAGCGAAGGGCCCGGAATCGTCGGGGATTTCCCCAACGACTCCGGGCCCTTCTATCTGCGCGCGATGCAGGATTCGAACCTGCGGCCTTTGGCTCCGGAGGCCAACGCTCTATCCAGCTGAGCTAATCGCGCAACCGACGTCCGGATGAAGCGGGGCCACAAGTAGCCGAAGTCCCCCGCCGAAGCAAGCACGCAATCCCACAACGACCGTCGAAGGGCGCCTCTTCCCCGACGGGTGGGATGCGGTCCGCCTGCTCACACGCGCCTCCTCCGGGCGGCCACCAGGACCAGGCCCGCCCACCCCAGGAGGATCAAGGGGACGTGCCCCTCGCCGCCCGCGGCGCAGCTCAACCCGCCGCCTCGAGAACTCACCTCCCGGACGATGTTGATGGATGGATCCACCGTGAAGGCGGATGCCTGCGACTGGGGACCCGCGTTCTGGGCGGCATCCCGGGCCAGCGCGCTGACCGTGTGGGGCCCTTCGCTGATGGCCGTGGTCAACGTCAGGCGCCACTGCCCGGAAGGCTCCACGGGCGCGGTGCCACGCTCGAGGTTGTCAACGAAGAGCACCACCTGACTCCCAGGTTCGGCGCGGCCCTGAAAGGTCGGAGTCAGGGAGCCCACCACCGCGTCCTGGGCCGGCGCGGTGATTTCCGGCGCCAAGGGCGGCGTCATGTCCACCCGCCAGACATGCACTTCCGGCGAGGTGTCCACGTTGGTCGCTTCATCGCGGGCCCGGACCTCCAGCCGGTGCTCGCCTTCGGCCAGCGCACTCAACGAATACGGAGAGGAGCATTCCACGAAGGGAGCACCATCCAGGCTGCACTCATACCAGGCGGGCGCTTCGTTGGACTCAAAGAGGAAGTCGGCTTGAGAGGCATTGGTGTCAACGGCCGGTTTCTCGACAATGCTCGTGCTCGGCGCCACCGTGTCCACGCGCCAGGGATGAGAGCCGACCTCGTCCGCCACGTTCCTGGCCCGATCGATGGCACGGACCACGAACACGTGCGACGCATCCGCTACGGAAACTGTATGCGGCGAGGTACAGGCGATGAAGGCCGCGCCATTCAGGCTGCACTCGAAGGCCGATTCGCTCTCATTTGACGTGAACTCGAACGTCGCCTGCGGCTGATTCGTCAGGCCATCCGGAAACACGGTGAGGGTCGTCACCGGCCTGGTCGCGTCGATGATGAACTGCCGGCTCGTCGAGGCGCTCACGTTTCCAGCCCTGTCCGCGAAGGAGAAGAGCAACGTGTACTCGCCATCTGGCAGGTCCGTCGGGTAGGTGAAATTCCAAACCGAACCGACGGCTGCGATCGGCACTGCGGCCATGAGCTGCGTGCCACGATGAACGTTGACAGAGCCACCTACGAGCGAGTCGTCATTGGGCACCAGTCCCTGGAAGGAGGGCGCGCGCTCCTTGACGTACATACCATCCGCGGAAGGAGTCGTGATGCTCGGTGCCACTGGGGCGGTCAAGTCGATGACCCAGTGGAACAGCGCGGGCGACAGGTCCCTGAACTCCCCTTCCGCCGCGACGACGCTCAGGGTGTGTGCCCCCTCCGGCAGGTCTTCAAACGTCGCCACGGCGCCCTCCAAGTCTTCACATTCCAGGCGCACCACCCCGTCCAATTCACATGAATAGACGACGTTGGACAGGTTCGACGTGAACCTGAACCGCGCGCTCGTCTCTGAGGTGTACTCCGACAGCGACAACGGTTCGATGTACGTATGCACTTCGCCCACGGCGACGGACCAGGAGTGGGAAGCGGGGGTCACGTCATGATTTCCCGCCGCATCAATGGCCCGGACGAGGAAGTGGTGCTCCCCTTCGGTGATGAATTGGAACACGTCATTGGGAAGCTCATACGGACTGACGCACGTGAAGTAATCGCTGCCATCGTAACTGCATTCAAACCCGACGTTCGGCTCGGAGGCAGAGAACGTGAAAGTCGCGGTCAACTGGTTCGTCAAGATGTCAGGCTTCAATCCAATCTGCGTGTCCGGCGGCCTCAAATCCACCGTCCAGGTGTGGTGGGGCGGATCGTTGTCCACGTTCCCCGCCGTGTCCCTGGCCCGTGCCCACAACCGGTAGGCGCCGTCTTCCAATACCGGTGTGAGGTAGGAGGACGCGCAGTCCGCCCAGAGCGGCTCCGCGGGCGGCGTGGGTGTTTCTCCCGGTGACTCCTCCAGGACGCACTGGAAGCCGGCCACATCGCTCGCTGATGAAGTGAGGGTAAAGAGCGCCTGGAGCGCGTTGCTCAACGTCCCCACCGTGGTGCTCAAGCTGGTGTCCGGGCGCGTCTTGTCCGTCCGCCATGTGTGACTGGCGGGCGTCGGGTCCACGTTGCCCGCCGCGTCCTTGGCGCGTACCAGGAAGGTGTACGTGTTGTTTCCGGGCGTGTTGAAGGTGTCCCCGCTCTCGCACTCACTGAACGCGGCTCCGTTCAGGCTGCATTCGAATTCATCCGCGTCACCAGCAGGCTGCTCGCGGAACGTGAGGACCACCGAGTTCGCATTGTTCACCGCCGCCGGCAGCGTCCCGAAAAGCTCCGTACCCGGCGGCGTCAGGTCCACCGTCCACGTGTGGTGAACAGGCGTGGCGTCCACGTTCCCCGCCGCGTCCTTCGCCCTCACCCACAACGTAT
>JBKGHI010000009.1:0-65350 GCA_046520405.1 Myxococcus sp. 1LA | reverse complement strand
GTGTGACTGGCGGGCGTCGGGTCCACGTTGCCCGCCGCGTCCTTGGCGCGTACCAGGAAGGTGTACGTGTTGTTTCCGGGCGTGTTGAAGGTGTCCCCGCTCTCGCACTCACTGAACGCGGCTCCGTTCAGGCTGCATTCGAATTCATCCGCGTCACCAGCAGGCTGCTCGCGGAACGTGAGGACCACCGAGTTCGCATTGTTCACCGCCGCCGGCAGCGTCCCGAAAAGCTCCGTACCCGGCGGCGTCAGGTCCACGTTCCACGTGTGGTGGACAGGCGTGGCGTCTACGTTCCCCGCCGCGTCCTTCGCCCTCACCCACAACGTATAGGTGCCCTCCCCCAACGGTGGAGTCAGATAGGGCGTCGCACAGTCATCCCAATCCGAGGGGGCCTCGGTCGTCGCCGAAGCATCCAGCGCGCACTCAAACGTCACAGGGGTCTCGCCCGATTCGAACCGGAACACCGCGACCCTCTGGTTGAAGTCCGCGCGAGGCGTACCGCCATCAGCGAAAGCCGTATCGGGCAGCGCCAGGTCGACCCGCCAGACATGGCGTGCGGGCGTCGTGTCCACGTTGCCCGCTGCATCCCTCGCCCGGACCCAGAACGTGTACGTCTCATCGTCCTCCAGCGTGCCCGTCGTATGGGTGCCCGTCCCTGAGCAAGGCGGCGCCTGCCACGAGGCATGGCCCACCGCGGGCGGCGTGGCCACGTTGCCGGTCTGGAGGACGCACTGGAAAGTGATGCCCGTGGTCTCGTGCGACGCGAATTGGAAGGTCGCGGTCGCCAGCCGTGACGGAGACGTGGGAGTGCCATTCGTCGTGAAATGCGTATCGGGCGCGGTGGTGTCGACGGTGTAGGTGACCGCGTTGCTCGGGGGCCCCTGGAGTCCCTGAGCCTCCGTAACGGCCATCAGCACCGTGTTGCCCGCGGGCAGTGCGCGGGAGAGCGTGACCGAAAAATCGGTGGATGAGCTCGTCGTACCCACCGCGGCACGGCCGTACTCCGGGCCATTCGGCACACCACCAACCCGCGCGTAGATGACCACTTCGGTCCCCGCCACACCCGTGCCCGTGAGCGTGGGAAGGGGATTATTCGTTGTCACAGCGGCGCCGGGCGCGATCACCGGTGCGGCGGGAGCGGCCAGGGCCGCCTGCATGAGCGTGGCGAGCCCCGTATGAGGAAACGCGTTGTCCTCGGGCGTGGCACCATTGTGGCCGCCCCCCTCCACGCGGCCGGCGGAACCACTCGACACATTGACCGAGGTCACGCAGTCATTCGCGGTCGTTGCCTGGACCAGGATCCGGCCACCACCACCGCCGCCGCCCGGGCCCCGCGCTTCCGAATCCTCGTGGTCGGCGTCACCGCCACCGCCCCCCTGAGCGTTGAGGGTGTTGTCCTCACCACATGCGATGCTCTCGAGCATCCGGACATGGATGGAGCCACCCGCGCCACCACCTCCCGCGCCGGCTTCTTCACTTCCCGATCCAGCGCGCCCCGAGGCATTGAGCGTGCCAGCGCCTGCGACCGACCGGGCACGAACGAAGATGATGCCACCGCCATGGCCGCCGTCCGAGTCAGAATCCTCGCTCCGACCGTGCCCCGCGCCACCACCGCCGCCCATGAGCAGGTGCGTCAGCGGCGAGAAGGTCAGGGCCGCGCCTCCCCTGCCTTGAGCGACGAGCCGGGAACCGTCGGCGGAGAGGCCTCCCCAACCGCCCGCCCCTGCATTACCGCCGCCGCCGCCGCCCGACCGGACACAGACGCCACCACCGCCACCGTTGGCAACGTTTGCCACGCCCCGGGCATTGGGATGCGTGACGTCGATGCCCTCACCCGTCCGAGCGCGCGTCCCTGCTGGGTGCGCGGGCACGGGACAGCCGACGTAGGGGTCGTCGTCTTCATCCTCCTCGGTGTCGGCCTCGTAACGCCCGCCTCGGAAACCCAGCCCTTCCGCGCTGAGCCGGCTGCCACTGTTCAAGGTCACCGCGCCATTCGCCAGGAAGGCCAGGATGCCGCCGGTGCGATTGTCCGGGTCCCATGCCTTGGCGCGAACCACCGCGTTGTTGCTCAACGTCAGCGACGTGTACTCCGGAACTCGGACCACCTGCGTGACGTCCGCCGCGTAGGAGTGCCGCAGCGGCCGGTCCAACGTCAGGGTGAGCTCCTCCTCTTCCTCGTCCTCGGTGACGGCCGTCAGCCGCGCCAGCTCCCACCGGCCCACGGCGCCGCCTTCCAGATAGATGGGCCCGGGACTTCCAGGCACCGTCACGGGCACCACACCGGTGGTCTGGATGATCAACACCAGGTCACCCGCGGTATCGGCGCCTCCCGTGGGCCCCCTGAAGTCGGGAACCACGGGCGCCGACGTGGAGGTGTTGGTGGCCAGTGACGTCCTGATGGTCGTATCACCCGGCGCCAGCGGCGCCTTGACCTGCGCGTAGTTGTTGATGACGGTGCCCCCCGCCACCACTGCGACAGTCCGGGCACCATCCTGGCCATTGCCCACCAGATAGGTGTCCGGGCCTGGCATGGCCGGCAGGGCCCAGAGGCCCACGGCCGCCAACAGCGCCTTCGTCAGAGCGTTCGTTCTCATCGAGATGGTTCTCCGCGGAGGCGCACGTCAGGGCTGGCTGCGTTCGGACTTGTCTTGCTGCGGGTCCGACAGGAGGAACTCCACGCGGCGGTTGTTCTCACGGCCGTTCGACGTCGCGTTGCTGTCGATGGGGCGCTCCTGGCCATAGCCCAGGGCCTTCAACCGCTCGGGCGCGATGTCCCGGCCGATGAGGTACTGGCGCACGGCTTCGGCACGGCCCTGCGACAGGCGGCGGTTGTCATCCGGGAAGCCACGGTCATCCGTGTGCGCGCCCACCACGACGAGCGGAATCTCCGGGTGCTCCCGGATGACGCGCGCCACCCAGTCCAACAACTCGTAGGAGCGCTTCTGGATGCGCGCCTGCGTCGGCTCGAAGAAGACCTTGCCCATCACCACCAGGCGGTCCGGACGAATCTCCACCAGCGGCAGCACGTGCACCGGGCAGCCCAGGTTCTTCGCGTCACCTGGCTCGTTCACGCAGCTGTCCGCGCGGTTGGGCACGCCATCCTTGTCCGTGTCCGACTCCGGGCAGCCATTGCGCTCGACCGGCCCCGCCTCGTTCGGGCACTCGTCCTTGTCGTTGTCGATGCCGTCGCCGTCCGTGTCCCGCACCGGGCAGCCCCGGTTGTCCGCCGGCCCCGGGTCCGCCGGGCAGCTGTCGATTTCGTCAGGGACCTCGTCGCCGTCCTGGTCCGGAATGGGGCAGCCCTGACGCGCGGCGGGGCCATGCTCCAACGGGCAGGCATCCAGCATGTCCTCGATGCCGTCACCATCCGTGTCCTGCGCCGAGCAGCCCTGGCGCGCCACGTCTCCCGGGACCAGCGGGCACTTGTCGTCGGCGTTGCGCACGCCGTCGCCGTCCTCGTCCATGTCGGGGCACTCGGAAATCTTCGCGTCGGGCGGCAGGCCCATCTCGCACCGGACCGAGGACTCGCCCGGCCCACGCGGCGGCGTCACGTTGCCGAAGGCGCCACCCACCATCAGCCGGAACAGCGGCGTACCGGGCGCCGCGCCCACGCCAACGCCCGCCAACGCGAACATCTCCAGCGACGAGCCCACCAGGTAGCGGGCGCCAGGCATCAGCTCCACGGACGTCGGCTGCTCCGTCAGCGGCAACATGCCCCGCACGTTGAGCTCCCAGCGCAGCCGCTTGCCCGTCGTGGCCAGTGCCACGCCCAGGCGCAGCTCGCGCCCCACTTCATCCTCCGTGTCGCCCGTCCGGTCCGTCAGCAGCACGCGCGGACGCTGCACGTAACCCAGCTCCAGCCCCGCACGAATGAAGCCGAAGTGACGCCCCACCATCACCCGGGGCGACAGGCGAAGCCCGCCATCATCCCGGGCAAAGGCGCCCTCGCTTCCCAGCGGCAGCCCCGCGGCCAGCTCCAAGGCCAGGTCCACGCCGCCCGCGTCCGTCTGCGTCAGCACGCCGAAGCGAGCGCTCACCACCGGCGTGGACAGCGCCTGGCTGTCGGGCACGGCAATCCCATAACGCGCCATGCCGGCGTCGTCGCCGCGCTGGAGCGCCACCATCGGAAGCTGCAGGCCCACCTGAAGCCAGTCCAGCGGAGCATACGCGGCGGCCAGGTGCGCCGTGGTCCGCCCGGAGATGACGGCCACCTCGGGCTGCTCGCGGATGAGGTTGTCCATGTAGACGAGCGGCTGATGCGCGTAATGCATCATCACCGTCGCCCGGAAGGCCCCCGCGGGAAGCAACTCACCCATGCCGACCAGCAGCGAGCCCTCCGCGCCAGGATTCAACTCCAGGCGCTCCAGGTCGAAGCCTCGCAGCACAGGTGCCTCCTGCGCCCCGGCGGACAAGGACATCAGCGCGAATGCCAGCGCGAGCCCGCGGTGCAGGAGCTCTTTTCTTCTCATGGTTCTCCCCGAAGGAAGCCGTCTGGGTACCCCGGGAAGACCTGTCGTTTCAAGCGAGCCCCCCTTTTCCACTCTACACCGAAGTTCCCCCCGGATTGGGACGGCTCCCCGGCGGCACTTCACGGCGGCAATGAAAATTTCGTGTCAGGCCCCCCTGCTACGCCAATTCGTGGCATGCTGCCGCACCATCATCGGGCCGAATCCTCTGGACGAGGCCCCGCGCCGGGGGTCTGTGGATGATCGCGAACGCCGCCTTGCAAGCCAACCAGGCTGAGTTCGAGTTCCAGGCAGGGGCTTTCACCGCCGGAGAGCTGGCCGTGCTGGGCTTCGAAGCCGAGGAGACGCTGTCCCAGCCCTACGCCGTGGAAGTGGCGCTGGCCGCGCGGCCCGACGTGGACGTGGATGAGAAGGCGCTGCTGGGACAGGACGCGCGCCTCACCATCATGCTCGGGGACGGCAGCGCGCGCTTCTTCCACGGCATCGTTTCGCGCATGTCACGCTGGGATGAAGGCAGCGGCCCGGAGCGCCGCCGCTACCGCGCCACCGTGGTGCCGCGGCTGTGGACGCTCCGCCACCGGCGCAAGAGCCGCATCTATCAGGAGATGACCGTCCCGGACATCGTCCACAAGGTGCTGGACGAGGCCAAGGTGGAGCACCGGCTGGCGCTCACCGGTGACTACCCCAAGCGCGACTACTGCGTGCAGTACCGCGAGTCGGACCTCGACTTCGTGGCCCGCCTCCTGGAGGAAGAAGGCATCTTCTACTTCTTCGAGCACGGCGAGGACGCCCACATGATGGTGCTGGGCGACGGCGCCTCCGCCAATCCCGCGATGATGGGCGAGGCCACGCTCGTCTTCCGCGAGCGCAGCCAGATGGTCGCCTCGCAGGAATACGTCCACGAGCTGGTGTCCCGCACGGAGGTGCAGCCCGGCGCCGTGGCCCTGCGCGACTACAACTTCCTGCGCCCCGCACAGGACCTGGGCGCCGCCTCCGAGGCGGAGGGCGCCGAGGCCGCGCTCGAAATCTACGACTACCCCGGCCGCTACGAGGAGCCCGCACCGGGCCGCAACCTGGCGAAGGTGCGCCTGGAGGAGCTGCGCGCCCGGGCGGAGACGGTGACGGGCGCCAGCTACAGCCGCCGCATCTGCGTGGGCCACTCCTTCGAACTGGCGGAGCATCCGGACGAGGCCGCCAACCGCAAGTACCTGCCCATCTCCGTGCGGCACCTGGGCCGCCAGTCGGAGGCGCTGAGCATCGAGCAGGGCTCGCTGCGCAGCCGCGAGGACTACCGCAACGAATTCCTCTGCCAGCCCGCGGAGGTCCCCTTCCGCCCGCCGCGCGTGACGCCCCGGCCCGTGATTCCCGGCGCGCAGACGGCCATCGTGGTGGGCCCCAGCGGCGAGGAGATCCACACCGACGAGCACGGCCGCATCAAGGTCCAGTTCCACTGGGACCGCGAGGGCAAGAACAACGACAAGAGCTCCTGCTGGATTCGCGTCAGCCAGGCCTGGGCGGGCCCGGGCTGGGGCGCCCTGTACCTGCCGCGCATCGGCCACGAAGTCGTCGTGGAGTTCCTCGAGGGCGACCCGGACCGGCCCATCGTCACCGGCAGCGTCTACAACGGCGCGAACCCGACGCCCATCGACCTGCCCGGCAGCAAGACGCAGAGCACGCTGCGCTCCAGCTCCAGCCCCGGCGGCTCGGGCTCCAACGAGCTGCGCTTCGAGGACGCGGCCGGCAGCGAGCTCGTCTACGTGCACGCGCAGAAGGACTTCAACATCGTCGTGGAGAACGACAAGACGCAGGAGGTCCGCGGCAACGAGACGTTGCTGGTGCGCAAGGACCGCTCCCGCGTCATCGAGGGCAACCAGGCCCTGCTGGTGAAGAAGAACGACGACAGCACCGTCACCGGCAACCAGACGCTGGCCGTCACGCAGAACCGCTCCACCACCGTGGGCGGCAACCACACCGAGGCTGTCGCCGGAGACCAGTCCATCAGCGTCAGCGGCAACCAGGCCCTCACGGTGGCCATGGCCTCCGCGGAGACGGTGGCCCTGGGGAAGATGCTCAACGTCGGCGGCGCGCTCGCCGTCAGCGTGGGCGCCGCCTTCAACGAGCTGGTCGGCGGCCTCAAGTCCGAACAGGTGGGCGGCGCCAAGGTGGAGGTCGTCGGCGCCAAGAAGTCCGAGGACGTCAAGGGCTCGCGCACGCTCCAGGTGGGCGGAGACCTCACCGAAGAGGTGGGGAAGTCCCGCACGCTCAAGGTGGAGAAGGACCTGCTCATCAGCGTGGCCGGCAAGGTGAACCACGCCACCAAGGACGCCTACATCCTGTCCGCCAAGGAAATCTCCTTGGTCGCCGAGGAGCAGTTCACCCTGAAGGTCGGCTCCGCCACGCTCCAGGTCAAGAAGAACGGAGACGTGGTCATCAAGGGCGCCAAGATCGAGGTCACCGCGACCGGCGACATCGTCATCAAGGGCTCCAAGATTTCGGAGAACTAGGAGCAAGCAGGGAACCGCCACCGGGGGGTGGCTTGAATCCTGTCCGCCCTGTCTGGCAGTTTACGCTTCGCACGGAAGCTGTAAGGATCCGTGCGTTCTTTCAAGGATTACGAATCTTGGCGCTAGGACACACAGGCGCCGGCCCGGGGAGGAACACCGGCCGGAACCTTCGGTGGGGTGTGGTCATCGCGCTCGCGGGCGCCCTGTGCGGGAGCGCGGGCTGCGTGAAGCGTGTGCCCCAGGCGTGTGAGACGCCACCGCCCTTCCAGGTGGTGGTGGATGCGTCGGAGCAGCTCAACCCGGACGCGCGGGGGCGCTCGCTGCCCACGGTGGTGCAGATCGTCCAGCTCAAGGACAGCGTCCGGCTGGAGCGCGCGGGCTTCAAGGATTTGTGGGGCAAGCCGGAGGAGTTCCTCAAGGAGGACCTGCTCCAGGTGGCCGAGGTGGTGATTCCGCCCGGCCGCCAGGTGAAGCGCTGGGTGCAGCGTGATCCCAAGGCCCGCTTCGTCATGGCCATGGGGCACTTCCGCCAGCCGCTGGGCTACTCGTGGCGGACGGTGGCGGCGCTTCCGGTGGTGGAGGAGGCGCGCTGCGTGGAGCGCCCCGCCGGAGACCAGGGCGACCCCAAGCCGGGGGACGAGGTGTTCCGTTACCGGCTGCAAGGCTATCAGATTGACTTGATGCTCCGGCCCATGACGCAGGCGCCGGAGCCTCGGCTCCAACCCCAAGCTGGCGACAACGTGTCGCCGCGGAGAGGTGTATGAAGTCCGTGCAGCGAGTCGTGTGGTCGGAGGGCATGTTCATGAGCCCCCACCACCTCCAGCAGCAGGACCTCTACCACGAGCAACTGCTGGATCAGCGGCTGGCCTCGCTCGAACCCTACCCCTGGGGCGTGGTGGCCCTGGAGTTCGACATGGAGGCGCTGCGCGCCGGTCAGGTGCAGCTGTCCCACTTCACGGGCATCCTGCCCGACGGGCTGCCCGTCTCCTTCGAATCCGGAGACGCCGAGGCGCCGCCCGCGCGGCCCGCGGATGGCTACTTCCCGCCCGCGCAGCGCACCCTGGACGTGTACCTGGGCGTGCCCCGCGAGCGCAGCGGCGTGGAGAGCTTCGGCAGCGGAGAGCGGCTGGGCAGCAGCCCTCGCTACACGCCGGCCTCGCGCCCCGTCAGTGATTTGACGGCCTCCACCTCCATCTCGCAGGTGGCCTTCGGCCAGCGCAACGTGCGGCTGCTCTTCGGCACCGAGCCGCGCGACGACTTCGAGTCCATCAAGCTGTGCGAGCTGTCCCGGGATCGCTCCGGCAACCTGACGCTGGTCGAATCCTTCATCCCGTCCTGCCTGCGCATCGACGCGTCCCCGTTCATCATGAACGAGCTGCGCACGATGCTGCGGCTGATGGTGTCCAAGCAGCGGCAGTTGTCCTCGCGGCGGCGGCACCGGGACGCCTCCGCGCTGGAGTTCACCGCGGGCGACGTGACGCTCTTCCTGGAGCTCAACGCGCTCAACGGCACCATCCCCTTCCTCCAGCACGCGCTGGACGCGGGCAACCTGCGGCCCCGGGACCTGTACCTGGCGCTGGCGCAGTGCGCGGGGCAGCTCTGCACCTTCTCCGCCAGCGCGGACCCCACCACCCTGCCCACCTTCCAGTTCACCAACCTGCGCGCCACCTTCGAGGAGCTGTTCCGCCGCTTCTCCGAGCTGATGCGCTCGGTGGCGCTGGAGCAGTGCCTGTCGGTGGACCTGTCCGCGGGCGCCGACGGCATGTTCCGCGGCCGGCTGGAGGACGACCGGCTGGAGCGCTGCGGCCACTTCATCCTCGCGGTGCGCAGCGAGCTGCCGGAGCGGGTGGTGGCCGAACAACTGCCCAAGCTGTCCAAGGTGGCCGCGTGGGAGGACATCCGCGCGCTGGTGCAGGCCGCCGCGCCCGGCGTGCCGCTGGCGGTGACGTACCGGCCTCCGCCCGAAGTGCCGGTGCAGCCGGGCACCGTCTACTTCAGCCTCTCCATGAATGACGGCTACTGGAGGAACGTGATGCGCGACCGGAACCTCGCCATCTACCTCCCGCAGCCGTTCGACGCGAGCCGAACGACCGTGGAACTGCTCGCGGTTCCCACCGCCAATCGCTGACGCCCCGAGCCGCCCATGGACCGAGTCACCGAAGCCACGAAGGACTGTTTCGACGCCGCCATCCAGTTGCGCGGCTCCGAAGCCTCGGCGGTGCCCCCGCCGGAGACGCTGCACCACCGCCTGCGCGGCGTGGTGGATGAGACGCTGCGGCGCGCCGCCGTGCTGGGCTTCAGCCATCAGGACGCCCAGGACATGGCCTACGCGCTGGTGGCGCTCATCGACGAGGTCGTCCTGGGCCGGCCGGAGGAGTACCGGCAGCTCTGGATGCCCCTGCAGCTCCACTACTTCAATGAGAATGTCGCCGGTGACGGCTTCTTCGCGCGCCTCAACACCGTGCGCAAGGACCCGCACCGCCACGAGGTGCTGCAGGTCTACTACCTGTGCATGCTCTTCGGCTTCCAGGGCCGCTACCGCATCCGCGGCGGCGAGCTGGAGCTGATGACGCTCATCGACACGGTGCAGAAGGACCTGGAGCGCGCGCGGCCCTTCGACTTCGACGTGCTGTCGCCGCACGGAGACCGGCCCACCGAATCGCTGCTCTCCAAGCGCAAGAAGGCGTCGGCAGTGGGCATCTCCGCCGGGGCGCTCGCGGTGGCCGTCCTGTTCTACGGCGTGCTGCAGTTCTTCCTCAACGACAAGGTCGGTGAGCTCAGAAGCCGCATTGAAGTCCACGCGGCCCGCAACACGGCGACGAGCGCCAGCCAGACGCAGGCGGCCGGAGGGGCTCAGTAATGGGGTACCTGTTACCGCTGCTCGGCATCGGCGCGCCGATGTTCGCGTTGATGACGTACCTGGGCTTCACCATGCAGCAGGCGGCCATCATCGCCGCGCTCGCGGGCCTGCTGGCCGCGGGTGTGGTGTGGGTGGTCAAGCGCATCCGCGCGCGCGCCGCCGCCAAGAAGCTGGAGGGCGCGCTGGCGGCGCAGGCGGATGAGCAGGCCACCACCGTGCGGCCGGACCTGCAGCCCGAAATCAAGGCCATGCAGGGGGAGTTCACCAAGGCGGTGGAGGCGCTCAAGGCCTCCAAGCTGGCGCGCGGCGGCAAGGACGCGCTGGCGGTGCTGCCCTGGTACCTCATCGTCGGGCCTCCGGGCGCCGGCAAGAGCACCGCGCTGCGCAACTCCGGGCTGAAGTTCCCCTACCTCTCCGCGCGCGGCGGCGTGCGCGGCGTGGGCGGCACGCGCAACTGCGACTGGTGGCTGACCAACGAGGCCGTGCTGCTGGACACCGCCGGCCGCTACACCAGCGCGGAAGAGGACCGGCCAGAGTGGCTGGCCTTCCTGGACACGGTGGCGAAGCACCGCCCCAACCGGCCCATCAACGGCCTCATCGTGGCCATCAGCGTCAGCGAGCTGCTGAACGCGGACCCGCAGGCCGTGGGGGAGATGGGGCAGACCATCCGCGAGCGCCTGGATGAAATCACCACCCGGCTGAAGATGCTGGTGCCGGTCTACGTGATGATCACCAAGTGCGACCTGCTGCCCGGCTTCGTGGAGATGTTCTCGGACTTGTCGCGCGTGGAGCGCGGGCAGATCTGGGGCTTCACGGTGCCGCTGGAGCAGCAGCGCGAGGCGAGCACGGACCTGTTCCGCGAGCGCTTCGACCAGATGCTCTCCGTGCTGGAGCAGCGCTCGCTGCGCCGGCTGGGCCAGGAGCGCCGGCTGGAGACGCGCGAGAAGATCTACGGCTTCCCGCAGAAGTTCGACGCGCTCCGGAAGAACCTGGCGGAGTTCCTCCAGCCGCTCTTCCTGGAGAACGTGTTCCAGGACACGCCCGTCTTCCGCGGCCTGTACTTCAACAGCGGCACGCAGGAGCTGCGCGCGGTGGACAAGGTGTCCCCGGCCGCCGCGGAGATGTTCGGCAGCACCAACGGCCGGGCGCAGACGGACGGCGCCACGGACGGCCGCAGCTACTTCCTCTGGGACGTCTTCACCAAGGTGATGTTCCAGGACCAACAGGTGGCCGTGCGCAGCTCGCTGGAGGAGGCGCGGGTGCGCCGCCAGCGGATGATGCTGGCCAGCGCCGCCTTCGCGGCCACGGTGTTGCTGCTGTCACTGCCCACGGTGTCCTTCTTCAAGAACCGCAACATGGCGGAGGCCGTCACCGACGCCATCACCAGCGTGAATCTGGACCCACGCGACGACATCCGCCGCGTCGAGGACCTGATTCCGCTGCGCAACCGGCTCCAGGAGCTGACCGAGTACGAGGAAAGCGGCTCTCCGGTGTTCATGCGCTTCGGCCTCTACCAGGGCCAGAAGCTGCTGCCGCAGGCGCGCCAGTTCTACAACGCGGCCCTGCGCCGGGTGCTGCTCGGCAAGCAGTTCGAGCTCATCCAGCAGCGCCTGGACAGCTTCGGGAAGAATCCGGACCTGCTGACGGTGCGCAGCGACGAGGACTACAGCAAGCACTTCGACGCGTACCGGCAGTACTTCGACGACCTGAAGATGTACCTGCTCGTCACGACGCCCCGCGACCCGCGCGAGCCGGAGCTGGACGAGACGCAGCGCAAGTGGCTCCAGGACGAAATCGTCAAGCACTGGAAGCGCGTGCGGGGGGACTCGGTGGACGAGCGGGCCGTGGCGAACCACGCGGAGACGTTCCTGCTGATGCTCGCCAACGAGCAGGTGCTCCCCGAGGAGCAGAAGCCGGCGAGAGACCAGCGCATCGCCTTTGGCCGCGTCACCGGCGTGGTGCAGTCGGCGCGGCGCTCGCTCAACAACGTCCCGCTGGTGCGGCTGGAGCTGGCGCAGCTGGTGGCCAACATGAGCGGCGCGTACCCGGACGTGACGCTGGAGCAGCTCGTCGGTTCGGTGCCGCAGATGAGCGCCACGTCCCGGGTGCGGGGCGCCTTCACGCGCAAGGCCTACGACGACGTCATCCGCGAGCGGCTGGAGCTGGCCTTCCAGGACCAGCAGTCCTGGGTGCTGGACCGCGATGAGAAGGTGGACACGGTGAGCTCGCGCCGCGAGCTGCGCACGCGCTACTTCGAGGCGTACACCCAGGAGTGGAAGGACTTCCTCGGCTCCATCCGCGTGCAGGCCCCGGAGAACCTGTCGCAGATGGAGAGCCTGTTGACGAACCTGACGCGCGGCAAGCCCAAGCCCTACGGGCGGCTGTTCCGCGCGCTCACGTACAACGTGGTGCTCGACAAGCGCGACACCAAGGCGGCGGAGGCCGACACGGGCTTCCTGGCAAAGGCGGGAAAGCTGTTCGGCTCGGAGAAGGACAAGGAGGTGGCGGCGAAGCGCGAGCTGCTCAACGCCAACTCTCCGTCGGGCGCCCAGGAAGTCACCGCGCGCGACGTGGAGCGTGAGTTCGCCTCGCTCATCCGCTTCGCCACGGAGGCCTCCAAGACGGAGGACGGCGAGGAGTCGCTGACGGCGCTGGATTCGTACGAGGACCAGTTGGCCACCGTCCAGACGACGCTGCTTGCGGTGAAGGACAAGCCCGCTGAGTCCGGCCTGCTGCTGGACAAGATTGAGTCCACCCGCAACAACGTGGAGATGATGGTCCGCAAGCAGACGGACAACGTCGCCATCTTCGAGCGGCTGCTGCTGCCGCCGTTCCAGGAGATGCGCTCCGTGGTGTTCGTGGGCGTGGCTTGCAACAAGAGCAAGCTGTGGAACGACCAGGTGGTGATGGCCTGGAGCAGCGCCTTCAAGGGGAAGTACCCGTTCGACCGCGCGTCGCAGGCGGACGCGCCCCTGCCCGAGGTCGCCGAGTTCCTCCGTCCCGAGGGCGGCCTGGTGCGCAAGTTCGTCAAGGAGCAGCTCCTGGAGGACGTGGTGGCCACGGGGCGCCGGTGGGAGTTCACCTCGTCGGGCGGCGTCATGTACCGGCCCGACCTGCTCAGCTTCCTGGAGAAGACGGGGGCGCTGTCCACCACCCTCTTCCCCGGCGGTGACACGGTGGACCCGCTGGTCCGCTTCCAGGTGCGCCTGCGCCCGGGCGTCTCCGCGGATGGGATGGCGTCGCAGATTTCGTCCATCACCCTGACGCTCGACGGCACGGACGAGACGTACCGCAACGGTCCGGACACGGTGTGGAAGCCGATGATCTGGCCCGGCCAGGCCGGCAAGCTCGGCGCCCGCATCACCGTGCAGAGCGCGGATGGCTCCACGGAGACGACGCTGGAGGCCGAGGGTGACTGGGGCCTGTTCCGCCTGTTGGAGCGCGTCAAGCGTATCGAGCCCAGCGCGGACGGCCGCTACTTCACTGCGACGTGGGAAATCGAGGAGATGAACGGCGCGCTGGTCTCCATCGACTTCCGCCCGGAGCGCACCGCGAACCCCTTCTTCGGGATGTCGGGCAACACCTCCAAGCTGCTGGCCATCTTCCGGGACCCGGGATTGCAGCCGCCGACGAGCATCGCGAGGAAGGGTGAGTGCGCGCCGCAGGCCATCGCGGCGGATGGGGTTCATTGACATGGCAGTGCAGTCGCCGCGCATCGGCCTGTTGGGAAAGACGCCCCGGCAGGCGGAGTTCATCCGGCACAACGCGGCCACCCCGCTGGCCCTCCAGCTCTACGGTTGGATGGAAGCGGGCGTGGAGCGCTCGCGAAGGGCCCGGTTGGAGCTGCCCGCCGAGCCCGTGTCCTTCGTCTTCACCGCGCCCGGCCAGAAGCAGGCGCTGGTGGGGTTGATGGCGCCCAGTCAGGACAGCGTGGGCCGGGCTTTCCCCCTGGCCCTCTTCACCGAGGTGTCCTCGGCGGAGACGGCCGCGCGCCTCGCGCTGACGCCGGAGGCCTACCAGCCCTTCCTGCGCGCCGCCGGTGCGCTGGCCCAGGCCGCGTCGGAGCTGGAGGTGTCCCAACTGCTGGAGCAGGTGGCGGCGCTCCCGCTGCCGGCCCGGGGGACTACAGCCTCGCGAAGCGGCTGCGCGACGCCGTCCTGACGGACCACCACGCCGTGGACCTGCTGAGTCCGGTGGTGGAGGGCGCCCCGGACGGTGGGCGCTACTACGCCCTGCACACCTTCCTCACCGCGTGCGCGAGCGAGCGGAGCAAGGAGCAGCTGCCAGCCGGCGTCACCCTGGACTGCGCGCTGTCCACGCGCGTGGGGCCGGTGGCGTGGCTGGAGCTGTCAGCGCGGCTGCTCAAGTGGACGCAGCAGCCTCCGGCCTTCTTCTGGTCGGAAGGCGAGAAGCCCCGGCTGCTCATCAGCCTGGGAGCGCCCTCCCCCGCCCTCTTCCTCGCCATGGCCCAGCCCAGCCGCCCGGGCGCGCAGGTGTGGCCGCTGCGCACGGAACGCCCAGCCGCCATCGACGTCGCCCGGAAGGGCCTCACGGCCTCGGCCCGTCAGGTCATCGACGCGCCGTCCACCACCCTGGAACAGCTGTTGCAAACGCTTTCGCGCTGAAGCCCCACGCCGCCTATGCCGCCCACCTTGGAACAGCTTCGCGAACGCGCCCGTCCCTGGGCCGGGCCCGTCCCGGGGGCGTCCCCGGCCGGCGTGCAGGCGAAGCACGAGCCTACGTATGAGGCCGTCGCGCTGGAGGTGGCGAAGCTGGAGTCCCCGGCCAGCAACGCCGTGCGCTGGGATGCCGTCGTCGAGGGCGCCAGCGAGCTGCTGAAGCACACCACGAAGGACCTCTGGCTCGCCTCGTACATGGCCTATGGCCTGTATGCCACGCGCGGCGTGGACGGCGCGGCCACCGGCGCGGCCGTGCTCGCCGAGGTGACGGAGCAGTACTGGGAGGGACTCTTCCCAGAGGCGAAGCGGCTGCGCGGCCGGGCCAACGCCGTGGGCTGGTTCGTGGACCGGCTGGGCCGCATCCTGCCCACCGTGGACCAGGCCTCCGTGAGCGCGGAGCCCCTGGAGGCGCTGGCCGTCGCGGTGAAGCGACTCGCCCAGCTCTCTCGCGAGCGGTTCTCTGACATGGCGCCCGCCTTCGGGCCCCTCCAGGAGGCCATCGCCCGGCTCCGCGCCGGGCTCCCCGAACCCGAGCCCGCCAGCGTGCCGGCTGGACGCGCCGCGTCCCCGGAGAACGCGGATGCGTCGCGTCCGTCCGCAGAAGGAGACGCGTCACGCCAGGACGCGGACGGCGCTCAGGCCCAACCGACCAGTGAGTCGCCAGACAGCGCCGACGTGGCCGCGCCCGGCACGGACCGCCGCGCCGCCCTGGACGCGGACCATGGCAAGCACGCCCCAGGACAAGGCGCGGCCACTGACACCGCGGGAAGCAACGGCAAGGCACCCCAAGGCCAGGGCGCGGGCAACGCCAACGCAGCTCAAGACACTGGTGGCGCCACGGGCAAAGGCAACACCGCCCGGGCCTCCACCCCACCCGTCAAAGCCTCACAGAGCGCCCCTCCGCGCGCCGCCGCCATCGAGGTCCCAGCCCTCCCCGAGCTGCCTTCCGCTCCGGACCTGTCCAGCGCGGAGGCGGTGACGGACTTCCTTCGCACCGTGGGCGGCGCGTTGTTGAGCGCCTCGGATGCGCTGCGCCGGGCGAGCCCTGAAGACCCGCTCTCCTACCGCCTCAACCGCATGGGCCTGTGGCTGCACCTGTCCCAGCCGCCCGCCGCGGATGGCAATGGCCGCACCCAGATTCATCCCGTACCGGACCTGCTGCGCACCAAGCTGGAGACCCTGGAGCAGAACCAACGCTGGGGCGACCTGCTGGACGAATGCGAGTCCGCCCTGGCCCGTCACCGCTTCAGCCTGACGCTCCACCGCTACAGCGCCACCGCCTTGAAGGGCCTGGGCGCCGCATACGCCGGGGCGCGCACCGCGCTGGTGCAGGAGTTGGCCATCCAACTGCGGCGGATGGCCGGCGTGGAAGCGCTCATCTCCACCCTGGGCACCCCGCTCACGGACGACGCCACCCGGGACTGGCTGCGCGACGAGGTCCTCCGCGCGAGCGCGCCCCCACCCGCGGCTTCGGCCGCCGCTCTGTCCACGGCCCTGTCACTGGCGCCCCTCGCGCTGGGCCCGTCTGTCCATGGCGATGGCGCGGCGCTGGAAGCCGAAGCCCGCACGTTGCTGGAGGAAGGCCGCGTTCACGAAGCTGTCACCCGGTTGCAGGCCGCCGTCGCGGCCGCCGGGACTGGCCGCGCCCGCTTCATCGCCCGGCTGGAATTGGCGCGCTTGTGTGCCAATGCGGGCCAGTTGCCGCTCGCCCGCGCCGTCTTTGATGCGTTGGACGCAGAGGTCTCCGCGCATGCGCTCGACACCTGGGAGCCGGCGCTCGCCGCCGCGTGTCTGGAAGGGTGGCTGCAAACCCGAATCCCCACGGAAAAGACATCGGGCCCGGTGGCAGTGAAATTTCGAAACCGGTATCGTCGTCTAGCGTTGTTGGACTCTTCCGCCACGCTGCGCGTCGGCGAATAGAAGCCCCCGTCGTACCGCGGCGAAGCTCTCCCCCATGCGACGCCCGCGTCTTCTACGCAGTTTTCAAGGAGAAAGCCGCAGATGAGCAAAGAGAGTTCCGTCGCCCCGACCGAGCGAGTCAACATCGTCTACAAGCCCGCCACCGGCAATGCGCAGGAGCAGGTGGAGCTGCCGCTCAAGGTGCTGATGCTGGGTGACTTCACGGGTCAGGAAGACGCCCGTCCGCTGGAACAGCGCGCGCCCATCAACGTGGACAAGGCCAACTTCAACGAAGTCATGGCCCAGCAGAACCTCAAGGTCACGCTGACCGCCGCCGACAAGCTTTCGGCCGACCCGGGCGCCACGATGAACGTGTCGCTCCAGTTCAAGAACCTGAATGACTTTTCGCCCGAGAGCGTCGTCAACCAGGTGCCGGAGCTGAAGAAGCTGCTGGAGCTGCGCAGCGCGCTCAACGCCCTCAAGGGCCCCCTGGGCAACCTGCCGGCGTTCCGCAAGAAGCTCCAGGCGCTGCTCGCGGACGAGGACGGACGCAAGGCGCTCATCAAGGAACTGGGTCTGACCGAAGAGACCAAGTAGCCCTTTCCGGGGGAACCGAATCACCATGCCCAACGAGACCCAGACCCAGAAGTCCACGGCGGTCGCCAACGACGCCTCGCTGTCCCTGCTCGACGAAATCCTCTCCGAGGCCAAGCTGAAGCCGAAGGACGAGGGCTACGACGTCGCCAAGCGCGGCGTGCAGGCCTTCATCACGGAGATGCTGGCGCCCAACCGCGCCGAGGAGCGCGTGGACAAGGCGCTCGTCGACGCGATGATCGCCGAAATCGACAAGCGGCTGTCCTCCCAGGTCAACGAAATCCTCCACGCGAAGGAGTTCCAGAAGCTGGAGTCCTCGTGGCGCTCGCTGAAGTTCCTGGTGGACCGCACCGACTTCCGCGAGAACACCCGCGTGGAGATGCTGAACGTCTCCAAGGACGACCTCCAGAAGGACTTCGAGGACGCGCCCGAGGTCACCAAGAGCGGCCTGTACAAGCTGGTGTACTCCAACGAGTACGGCGTCTTTGGTGGCAAGCCCTACGGCATCATCTCCGCCAACTACGACTTCAACGTGGGCCCGCAGGACATGGAGCTGCTGCGCAAGTGCGCCTCCGTGGCCGCCATGGCGCACGCGCCCTTCATCGGCAATGCCGCGCCGGAGGTGTTCGGCGAGGAGAGCTTCCTCAAGCTGCCCGACCTGAAGGACCTCAAGTCGCTCTTCGAGGGTCCGCAGTACGCCCGGTGGCACTCCTTCCGCGAGAGCGAGGACGCCCGCTACGTGGGCCTGGCGCTGCCGCGCTTCCTGCTGCGCCTGCCCTACGGTGAGAAGACGGTCCCCGTGAAGGCCTTCAACTTCACCGAGGACGTCGTGGGCAGCCACGAGCGCTACCTGTGGGGTCACGCCTCCGTGGCGCTCACCAGCCGCGTGGCGGACTCGTTCGCCAAGTTCCGCTGGAGCCCGAACATCATCGGTCCCCAGTCCGGCGGCGCGGTGGAGAACCTCCCGCTGCACCAGTACGAGGCCATGGGGGAGGTCCAGACCAAGATTCCCACCGAGGTCCTGCTCACCGAGCGGCGCGAGTTCGAGCTCTCCGAGGAGGGCTTCATCGGGCTCGTCTTCCGCAAGGACTCCGACAACGCGGCCTTCTTCAGCGCCAACTCCACGCAGAAGCCCCGCTTCTTCGGCAACACCCCGGAGGGCAAGGCGGCGGAGACGAACTACCGTCTGGGAACGCAGCTTCCCTACATGTTCATCATGACCCGCCTGGCGCACTACATCAAAGTGCTCCAGCGCGAGCAGATTGGAAGCTGGAAGGAGAAGTCCGACCTGGAGCGTGAGCTCAATCACTGGCTCAGCCAGTACATCTCCGACATGGATGACCCCGCGCCCGCCGTGCGCTCGCGCCGTCCCCTGCGCGCCGCGCGCGTGGTGGTGGAGGACGTGGACGGTCAGCCGGGCTGGTACCGCTGCAGCCTGCAGGTGCGCCCCCACTTCAAGTACATGGGCGCGTCGTTCACCCTGTCCCTCGTGGGCAAGTTGGACAAGGAGTAGAGCCCGTTTCACCCAGCGTCGGTCGTTTCAGCTAGTTTAGGGGCTCCAACAAGCCCGGGTTTACGGTGAGCCCGGGTCCACCAGCGCGCGGACGCGCGCAAAGCGAAGAGGTTGAAGTCATGGCTGAATCAGTACACCTGTACCTGAAGGCGAACGGGACGGACATCAAGGGCGACAGCACGCAGACCAGCCTGGGCCGCGCGGACTCCATCGAGTGCGTCGCGTACAGCCAGAAGGTCTTCACCGCTCGCGAGGCCGGCTCCGGTCTGGCGACGGGCCGCCGCCAGTACGAGGGCATCGAAATCACCAAGCGCATCGACAAGGCGTCGCCGCTGCTGATGAAGGCCCTCACCGAGAACCAGGTCGTCGACGCGACCTTCAAGTTCTTCCGTCCGAACCCGACGGGCGATGGCACCACCGAGCAGTTCTACACGGTGTCCATCAAGAAGGCGCGCATCAACGCCATCCAGCAGACGGTGCCGAACTCCTTCGTTCCGGCCAGCACCAACCTGCCCCCGATGGAGACCGTCCAGCTGGTGTTCCACACCATCAACTGGACCATCACCCAGGGCGGCGTCACGCACGAGGACACCTGGGACACCCAGCGTTGATGTCCTTCCCTCCACCGGCCGTCCGTGCAGTGGGCTACGCGGGCGGCCGGCGGTGGGGTACCCTGCTGCTGAAGAGAATCCATGAGCTCCCGAGGCTTGTTGTCGCGCATCGCTGAAGGCAACGGCACGCTCGCCCCGCCCGGCGACGTCGTTGAATCCATCGCCGAGCACCTGCGCAGCCTGCTCAACACGCGCAAGGGAGAATCCGTGGCGTCGCCGGCGTACGGCATCCTGGACCTGAACGACATCGTCCATTCCTACCCGTCGGCGATACCGCGGATGACGCAGTCCATCCGGCAGGCCATCCAGGAGTTCGAACCGCGCCTGAAGAGCGTGATGGTGCAGCACAGCGCGGACCCGGTGGACCCGACGGCGCTGCGCTTCGACATCACCGCCCAGCTGGCCACCCGGGACCGGCGCGGCCTGGTGCGCTTCCACACCCAGGTGCATCCGGGCGGGCGCGTGGACCTGTGGTGAGCCGGTGAATCCAGGGGTGCGTGGCGGAGGGCGAGGATGTTCAGCAAGTATTACCTGAGCGAGTTGTCGTACCTGCGGGAGATGGGACGCGCTTTCGGGCTGGCCAACCCCTCCGTCGCGGGCATGTTGGTGGAGCGCGGCGCGGACCCGGACGTGGAGCGGCTGCTGGAGGGCTTCGCGTTCCTCGCGGCCCGCATCCGCGAGCGCGTGGACGACGACGTGCCGGAGCTGGTGCACGGCCTCACCGAGCTGCTGCTGCCGCACTACCTGCGCCCGCTGCCGGCCGCCTCCATCGTCGAGTTCACCCCGCACCTGCGCGCGCTGCGTGGCCGTTCGCGGCTGGCGGCCGGGGCGGAGGTGGCGTCCCAGCCCATTGACGGCACCAGCTGCGTCTTCCGCACGACGACGGACGTGGACCTGCTGCCGGTGCAGCTCACCGACGCGCTCCTGGACCGCTCGTCCATCACCGCGCCGGTGCTGCGGCTCTTCTTCCAAACGACGGAGCAGGGCCGCGCGGAGGTGTTCCGCGAACAGGGCCTGCGCTTCTTCATCCACGCCGACCTGTCCGCCGCGGCGGTGGTGCTGCTGTGGCTGCTGCGCTACTGCCGCCAGGTGCGCGTGCGCGGCGCGGCGGCGCAGGGAGAAGGCATCAAGCTGGCGGCGAACGCCATCCAGCCGGTGGGCTTCCACCGCGACTTCAAGCTGCTGCCCTGGCCCCGCGCCAGCGAGGGCTACCGGCACCTCCAGGAGTACCTGACGCTGCCGGAGAAGTTCCTGTTCTTCGAGGTCCGCGGGCTGGACGCCGCCGTGGGGCTGAAGGAAGACCGCTTCGAGCTTGCCTTCCATCTGGAGCGGCCGCCGCCCCTGGACGCGCGCATCCACCGGGAGATGTTCCGGCTGCATTGCGCGCCGGTGGTGAACCTCTTCAACGTGCCGGCGGACCCCATCCTCCACCACGCGTTGGACCGCGAGCACCTGCTGCGCGCCTCCGACCTGCCGCCCAACCACGCGGAAATCTACTCCGTGGACACGGTGACGGGACTGAAGGCCGGACGCAACGAGCGCCGCGTCTACCGCCCCTTCCACGAGTTCACCCACACCGCGGGCGGGGACGCGGAGCAGTCCTTCTATCGGCTGCGCCGGGCGCACTCGCCGTTGGATGAGGGCATCGACACGTACATCTCCCTGGAGACGCCGCGCAACGTCGCGCCGGACCTCGTCGGGGAGGAGGCGCTGTCCATGGACCTGACGTGCACCAACCGCTCGCTGCCCTCGCGGCTGCAGGTGGGTGATTTGACGGCCTCCACGTCCGCCAGTCCCACGCAGGCGAAGTTCAAGAACATCTCCCCGGTGAGCCGGCCCGCGCGCGCGCCGCTGGGCGCCGAGCTGCACTGGCGGCTCCTGTCTCACCTGGCCATCAACCAGCACTCGCTGGCGGACGCGGCCGCGCTGCGGCGGCTGATGGACCTGTACAACTTCCATTCGCTCACCGACAACCTGGCGGCGCGCGCCAGCCGCCTGCGCATCAACGCCATCCGCGCCGTGGAGACGAAGCCGGTGACACGCTTCCTGGAGGGCGCGCCGCTGCGGGGCCACCGCACCCGGGTGGACCTGGACGAAGAGAACTTCATGGGCGTGGGGGACTCGTTCCTCTTCGGTTGCGTGCTGGAGGAGCTGCTCGCCTCTCACGTCACCATCAACTCGTTCAACGAGCTGAGCATCCGGCTCCACCCCTCGCAGACGGAGTTCGCGTGGCTTCCGAGGAACGGCACCCAGACGCTCTTGTAGAAGCGGCCCAGAAGCTGGCCGAGCTGGCGCCTCGGGTGGGTTTCTTCCCGCTCGTGGCGTTCCTGGAGCGGCTCACCTCGCAGGCCACCCGCGTGGGCGGCACGGGCCCCGTCAACGAGGAGATGATTCGCTTCCGGCACGACCCGTCCCTGGGGTTCCCCTCCAGCGATGTGTCGTCGGTGACGCTGCACCAGGTGCCGGGGCGGGCGGAGGACCCGTATTCGAAGAAGCGGCCGCTCTTCGAGGTGGTGACACGCTTCCTGGGCCTGACAGGCGCGGTGAGTCCCCTCCCCCACTACATGGCGGAGGAAGTCGCGCAGGAGGACCCGGACCACCCGGCGCGGCGCGAGTTCCTGGACCTCTTCCACCACCGGCTGCTGTCGCTGCTGTACCGCATCGAATCGAAGTACCGCGTCACCAGCGAGACGGACACGTCCTTCTCGGACCAGTGGTCCCGGCGCCTGCTGGCGCTGGGCGGCTTCGACACCTACGAGAAGCCCCTGGACGCGACGCTGCCCACCTGGCGGTTGCTGCGAATCGCCCCGCTGCTGGCCAGCCGGGCGAGGACGTCCGACCAGTTGGAGGTCGCGCTGGAGGACGTGCTCGGCGAGGACCTGGAGGGCGCGCGGGTGTCGGTGCGCCAGTTCGTGGGCCGCTGGGTGGACATCGACGCCCGGGCGCGGCTGGGCCACTCCAACCACCAGCTGGGCCGCAACATGCTGCTGGGCGGCAAGGCCTTCGACCGGACGGGGAAGATTCAAATCCACATCCGGCCGCTGCCGCCGCGCGCCTACAAGCGGCTGATGCAGGAAGGGGACCTGCTGCCCCTGGTGCGGGAGGTGGTGGCGCTCTTCGTGAGGGACCCCCTGGAGTACGATTTGGAGCTGGGGCTCACCGAGGGCGTGCAGCACCAGTTCAGGCTCTCCAGCAAGGAGCCGAGCCAGCTCGGGCGGGACACGTGGCTGGGCCTGAGCCAGCAGACGCAGCTGAGTGTCCCCGTGGTGAAATGATTCGCCAGAGCCGGTATACCGTCCACCATCGCTGTCACTCCTGGGGGCTCCCATTCGCGTCGATCCGAAAGCGCTCGTCCGTCGCCTGACGCCTACCTCTACCCGTCTGCTCGAGGCCGCCGTGGCCCGGGCGAGCGCGGGACGGTTCTATGAAATCGTCCCGGAGCACATGCTCGTGCAGATGCTGGAGCCGGAGGACTCGGACGTCGCGCGCATCCTCCAGCAGTTCGGCGTGGACCGCCGCCAGTTGCTGACCAGCATGGAGCGCGCCCTCCAGGGCCTGCGCGCGGGCAACGCCGGCCGCCCCGTCTTCTCCGAGACGCTGTTCCAGTGGTTCGAGGAAGCGTGGCTGCTGGCCTCCGTGGAGCAGGGCGCCACGCGGCTGCGCTCGGGCCTGCTCTTCACCCAGTTCGTCAGCCGGCGCTCGCGCTACACCGCCGAGCTGTTCCCCGAGCTGGACGCCATCCGCCGCGACGAGCTGCTGGAGTCGCTGGACGTGGTGCTGCGGCCCTCGCCGGAGAACGTGGAGGTCGCCTCCGCGGACGCCGCCGCCAGTGGCGCCGCGGGAGGCGCGGCCAGCGGCGCGGGAGGCCGCGGGGATGAGGCCCTCAAGCGCTTCGCCACGTCCTTCACCGGCCGGGTGCGCGAAGGGAAGATTGACCCCATCTTCGGCCGGCACCGCGAAATCCGGCAGATGGTGGACATCCTCTCCCGCCGCCGGAAGAACAACCCCATCCTGGTGGGCGAGCCCGGCGTGGGCAAGACGGCGCTGGTGGAGGGCCTGGCCTGGGCCATTGTCCGGGGCGAGGTGCCCGACGCGCTGAAGAACGTGGAGCTGCTGGGGCTCGACCTGGGCCTGCTCCAGGCGGGCGCGGGCGTGCGCGGCGAGTTCGAGAACCGCCTCAAGGCGGTCATCGCCGAGGTGAAGGCCTCCCCCACCCCCATCATCCTTTTCATCGACGAGGCGCACACCATCATCGGCGCGGGCGGTTCGCAGGGCGGCACGGACGCGTCCAACCTGCTCAAGCCGGCGCTGGCGCGCGGCGAGCTGCGCACGCTCGCGGCCACCACCTGGGCCGAGTACAAGAAGTACTTCGAGAAGGACGCCGCGCTGGAGCGGCGCTTCCAGCCGGTGAAGGTGGAGGAGCCCAGCGTGGAGGACGCGGAGCTGATGCTGCGCGGCCTGCGCCCCACCTACGAGGCGGCCCACGGCGTCATCATCCGCGACGAGGCCGTCACCGCCGCGGTGCACCTGTCCAGCCGGTACATCTCCGGCCGGCAGCTCCCGGACAAGGCGGTGGACCTGCTCGACACGTCCGCGGCCCGCGTGAAGATTGAGCTGTCCACCCGGCCCGAGGAGCTGGTGCAGTTGGACCAGGAGATTTCGGCGCTGGAGCGCGAGCGTGACGCGCGCAAGCGCGACCTGGCGGAGGACACCGGCGGCGCGGACGCCCAGGCCACGCTGGAGGAGGTGGAAGAGAAGCTGCGCGCCACGGTGGACGACCGCGCCGCGCTGCACGCGCGCTGGGAGACCGAGCGCACCGCGGTGGCCGCGCTGATGGAGGCGCGCAAGGCCCTGCGCGAGGCGCCCGCGGACACGGACACCGCGCCCCTGAAGGCAGCGGTGGATGAAGCGGCGGCGAAGCTGGCCGCCACGCGCGGCGAGGTGCCGCTGGTGCACGCGGACGTGGACGCGGACATCGTCGCGCGCGTCGTCGCGGGCTGGACGGGCGTGCCCGTGGGGAAGATGCGCAGCGACCTGCTGGAGTCGGTGCTCAACCTGGAGGACAAGCTCCGGGGACGGGTGCGGGGCCAGGAGGCGGCGCTGACGAAGGTGGCGGAAATCATCCGCATCTCCCAGGCGGGCATCCGCAATCCGGACACGCCCATTGGCGTCATGCTCTTCGTGGGCCCCAGCGGCGTGGGCAAGACGGAGACGGCGCTGGCGCTGGCGGACGCGCTGTACGGCGGCGAGCGCTTCATGACGACGCTCAACATGAGCGAGTTCCAGGAGAAGCACACGGTGAGCCGGCTCATCGGCTCGCCGCCGGGCTACGTGGGCTACGGCGAGGGCGGCCTGCTGACGGAGGCGGTGCGCCAGCGGCCCTACTCCGTCGTGCTGCTGGACGAGTGCGAGAAGGCCGACCTGGAGGTAATGAACCTCTTCTACCAGGTGTTCGACAAGGGCTCGCTGACGGACGGCGAGGGCCGCGCGGTGGACTTCAAGAACACCGTGCTCATCCTCACCAGCAACCTGGGCTCGGACCTGGTGATGCGGATGTTCGAGGACGGCGCGCAGCCCACCTCCGAGGAGGTGCTGTCGGTGATTCGGCCCACGCTGAGCCAGCACTTCAAGCCGGCGCTGCTGGCGCGCATGACGGTGGTGCCCTTCGGCCCGGTGCAGCGCGACGTGATGCGCCAGATTGCCGAGATGAAGCTGGCCAAGCTGGTGGGCCGGCTGCGCGAGGCGCACAACGTGGAGACCACGCTGGCGCCGGAGCTTCTGGACGAGCTGGCGCGCCGCTGCACGGAGTCGGAGATGGGGGCGCGCAACATGGAGCAGATTCTCCAGGGCTCGTTGATGCCGGCGCTGTCCCGCGAGCTGTTGCAGCACCTGGTGGGCGGCGCGGTGCCCCCGAAGCTGCACGTGGCCCTGACCGAGGCAGGCGACTGGGACCTCCGGTTCGCCGAGGCCTGAGAGAATCCATGAAACGAACGCTTCAGGCCTCCGCCGTCGCGCTGTCCCTGCTGGCCGGCTGCGCCACCGTGCCCAAGCCGGCGATGTGCTTCGCCGAGGCGGGACCCAACGCGCGCTCCTTCCCCACGCCGGACACCTGGTTCGCGCTGCTGCTGCACGGCTACGACAAGTCCAGCGGCGCCAACCCGCGCCCCTCCGTGGACTGCGCCGGCGCCCCGGTGTGGTGGCAGGATCCGGCCGCGGACGAGTGCGTGGAGGCCGGCCCGGATTCACAGCCCCTGCCGCCAGCGGAGAAGCTCTCCGAGGAGGACCTCGTCCTGGAGACGCTCCAGGCCGGCCAGCGGCTGGTGTGGGTGCAGACGCGGCGCTTCACCAACGGCGAGGCCCTGGGCCCGGTGGCCCTGGTGGAGACCAGCGAGCAGGGCTTCCGCGTGGAGGCCCTGGGCTCGCTGCGCGCCATGGCGAAGAACACGAAGCTGCGGCTGGAGAAGGTCCGCGGCACGCAAATCCTGGTGGCGGAAGGCGACGCCTGCACCACCGGGGACGAAGAGGTCTGCCGCCGGCACGCGCGCATCATGCCGCTGCGCACCAACCGCTTCTTCAGCGAGTCCGTCTCCAACGCGAACCGCGCGTGCCTGGGGGCCGCCTGGTTCCCGTTGTCGCGCGAGCTGACCTTCGAGCTGCCCAACGGCCTGCGCCGCAAGTTCGAGCTGACGTCCACCCTCACCTTCGCGGAGGAAGGCATCAGCGTGCAGGAGCAGGTGCAGGTGAGCGACTCGGACCCGGCGCAGCCGGACGTGGCGCCGCGCCTCTACCGCCGCGCCCAGGACACGCGCTCGCTGGAGCTGGCGAACAACGCCCTGGTGGGCAACAAGGCGTCACTGTGGTCCCGCATGGTGGAGCAGCAGGTGCGCATTGGCGCCCGCGCGGTGCCGGAAGCCCCCATCTGGGCCCTGCCCCCGAAGAAGGCGCCCACGGAGGCTCCAGCCTCTGAAGCCGCCAGCAAGCCGCAGGCCCCCGCCACGCCGAACGCCGCCACCCCACCCGCCAAGGCGGCGGCCAAGAAGCCGGCGGCCACCCCCGCGACGTCCAGCGGCCCGTAATTCCAGGGCCCCACGGCTCCGCCCGCAGCCCCCGTGAACCTTCGGTTTTCCGAAGTGCTCACGGGGGCTTTTCCTATTTGCGGCAAATCCGTCACGAAGACAGAGATAGAGGCGTGGGCCCATGGTGGGCCCCGGAAGGAGCGTCCTGGATGCGAGTCGAAATCCGAGCCCGGAACATCCCCCTCACAGAGACCCTTCGAACCTACACCGAGCGCCGCGTGCGCTTCGCCCTGGACCGGCTGTCCGACAGGGTGAAGGACGTGGTCGTCAGGCTGGAGGATGCCAACGGCCCCAAGGGGGGCGTGGACCAGGTGTGCCGCGTGGCGCTCCGGCTGGAGCACGGACGGGAGCTGACCATCGAGTCCTCGGATGCGAACCTGCTGGCGGCCATCGACCGGACGCTGGAGCGCGCCAGCAACGCCGTCACCCGAGCGGTGGGCCGCGCGCAGCGGCAGGACGGCGCCCGGCTGCGTGACGCGGCCTGGCAGCCCGATGAGGCCAGCGCCCTGAATTGATGTGACGCGGGCACGGCCGCCCACCTCGGGCGGCCGTTGCCTGTCCCAGGCAGGAGGAAGCACATGGAGGGCGGTACCAGCGCGCTCACCCGGTTGAAGGCCGCATGGGGACGCGCCCGTGAGAAGTGGTGGGTGCGCTGGGGCGTGGACCTGGCGGTGTTCGCCCTGCTGCTCTCAGCGGTGACGGCGTGGCAGGCCCGGCACCTTCCCGGAGCAGGGACGCCCGCGCCCGACTTCACCTACCAGACGCTGTCAGGTGACACCGTCCGGCTGGACTCGCTCCGCGGCAAGCCGGTGGTGCTGGCCTTCTGGGCCCCCTGGTGCGGCGTCTGCGGCGCGGAGTCCTCCAACATCTCCCAGTTGCGCAAGCTCGCTGGGGACTCCGCGCATGTGGTGTCCGTCGCGGTGGCCTATGACGACGAGGAGGCCGTGCGCCGCTTCGTCCGGGAGCACGCGGTGGACTACCCGGTGCTCCTCGGGGACGACGCCATCCAGTCCGCCTTCCGCGTCAACACCTTCCCCACCGTGTTCTTCCTCTCCGCGGAGGGGCGCGTGGAGCGCGCGGCGGTGGGCTACACCACCCTGGCCGGACTGTCCTGGCGGTTGGTGCTGTAGCCCTGGCTCACGCCGCGCCTAGAGGCGGATGAGCTCCACGTCCTCCATGTGGATGAAGTTGGCGGAGTTGCCCGTCGTGGCGCGGGTGTGGAAGCCCAGCTCCAGGAAGCCCCCCGTCACGTTGATGGGCGGCGTCTCCACCAGCGTCCAGCCGCCGTAGTTGCCCAGGTTGGTGAAGACGGGCGCGCACTCACCGCACGTCTTCGCCTGGAGGCGCGCGATGTCATAGGCCCCGCTCTTCCGCACCCACGCACGGACGCGGTAGTTGCCCGACGGCAAGCCGGACTTCTGCTGGTACGTCCACACCTCGAAGGGCGTGTTGTTGGTCCAGTGCGTCAGGTGGTAGGCGCCCGTGCGGGCTCCGCCATGCGTCTCGCTGAAGTCCGCGGCCTCCGTGCCGTTGGGGCTCCAGGTGGACCAGCCCGTCATGCCATTCTCGAAGCTGGGGTTGGTGAGCGCCGTGGGCGTCGTGGCGCCCCGGTCGTACCAGCGCACCCACTCCACCTCCATGGTCTTCGTCTGGCCCCAGGGCAGGCCAATCTGGTCCGGGTGCGGGTGGCCGTACCAGTTCCCGCCCAGGGCGAGGTTGAGGAGGATGTAGTGGTTCTGCTGGAAGGCGGGCTCATTGTGGTTGAAGACGTTCCCCTGAATCTGGCCATCCAGCCGGAAGATCATCTGGTTCGCCGACCACTCCACCTCGTACGTGTGGAAGGCATCCGCGACGCTGTAGCCGCGGTTGGCGCCGGTGCCCCAGCTCTGCTGCCCGCCGTTGGCGAAGTAGTGCGCGGCGGACTTCATCCACGAGGCCTCGTTGGCGTGCCACTCGAGGATGTCGATTTCACCGCTCCGGGGCCACCCGACGTTGGAGATGTTCGCGCCCAGCGTCCAGAACGCTGGCCACATGCCCCAGCCGGAGGGGACCTTGATGCTGGCCACCAGCTTGCCGTAGCGGCGCTCCACCTTGCCCTTCGAGTGGATGCGGCCGGAGTAGTACGAACGCGGCCCGTACCCCGTGCAGCGCGAGTCCATGGGCGCGTCCGACGTCCGCTGCGCCGTGAGGATGAGCTTGCCGCCCGCGACGGTGACGTTCTGCGCGCGGGGGTACTCCAGCTCCCCCGTGCCGAAGTTGCAGTTGTTGGTGACGGGGTCGAAGTTGCTCGTCAGCACCGTCCAGTGGGCGCCGTTGAGGCTGCTGCCGTTGAAGTCGTCCTGCCACGCCAGGTTCCAGCCCGCCCCAGGATCATAGGCCCGCTCACCTTGCTCCTGGCTCGCCAGGGGAAGGGCTTCCGGCTCGGCGACCTCGGACTCGGGAGAACAGCCACCCAGCAACGTCAGGCTGCTCGCGACCACCAACATCGAACGCAACGCGTGTCGTCTGTGCATGTCTCACTCCAGGGGGGTTCCCCCTGGGACATAGCCGCCCTCTCTCTTGTATCAAACGGATTTCACGGAAATATAAGATTTTCAAGACTTCAGACCTAGATGGAGTAGTCCCCCACGAAAACGGTGGCGCTCCGGACGTCGGCGCGAACGGAGTCGCCCTCCGCCACGCCCAGCGCGTCGAACTCGGAGCGAGGCACTTCCACGGTGACTTCGTCTCCGCTGGGCAGGCGGAGGAACACCTTCACGTAACCTCCAACGGGCTTGAGGCGCTCGACACGACCGGTGGCGGTGGACGCGCTCGCCGCGCCCGTCAGCGCCTTCTCCAGCTTGATGTCATGGGGACGGACGAAGGCCTGCACCGGTTCGCCCTCGCGCGCGGCGGGGGGCGCGGCCATGGACAGCGCCCCCATGGCCGCCCTGCCCGCCTGGACGTGGCCACGCAGCACGCTGGCGCCGCCGATGAACGAGGCGACGAAAGGCGACGCGGGCCTGTCGTAGATGTCCGACGGCGAGCCTGCCTGCGCCACGCGGCCTTCGCCCAGCACCACCACGTGCTGGGAAATCTCCAGGGCCTCCTGCTGGTCATGGGTCACCAGCAGCGTCGTCAACCGCGTGCGCGCATGCAGGTCATGGAGCCACTCCCGCAGCTCCTCGCGAACCCGCGTGTCCAGCGCGCCAAAGGGTTCGTCCAGCAGCAGCACACGGGGGCGGATGGCCAGGGCTCGCGCGAACGCCACGCGCTGCCGCTGTCCGCCCGAGAGCTGTCCGGGATAGCGGCCGCCCAGGTGCTCCAGTTGCACCATGCGGAGCATCTCGTCCACGCGGGCCTCGCGCTCCGCCTTGGGCGTGCGGCGTATCTCCAGGCCGAAGGCCACGTTCTGCCGCACCGTGAGGTGCTTGAAGAGCGCGTAGCTCTGGAAGACGACGCCCACGCCGCGTTGCTGCACGGGCATGTGGGTACAGTCCACGCCGTCGATGAGGACGCGGCCTTCGTCGGGAATCTCCAGCCCCGCGATGAGCCGCAGCAGCGTGGACTTGCCCGCGCCGGAGGGCCCCAGCAGCGAGGTGATGGCCCCCGGAGGCGCCTGGAAGGACACCCCGGAGACGGCGGGACTGCCGCCCGGATTGAACCGGCGGGCGAGCTGCTCGACGACGATGCTCATGACGGCTGACTCCTCCACTCCACGAACTTCTTCACCACCAACGTCACGAGCGCGAGCAGCGTCAGCAGCGACGCCACGGCGAAGGCCCCCGCCAGGTCGTACTCGTTGTAGAGAATCTCCGCGTGCAGCGGCAGCGTGGTCGTCACGCCGCGCACGTGGCCGGACACCACGGACACGGCGCCGAACTCGCCCATCGCGCGCGCGTTGCACAGGATGACGCCGTACAACACGCCCCACTTCACCTTCGGCAGCGTGACGCTCAGGAAGGTGCGCCAGCCGCTCGCGCCCAGCGTCAGCGCCGCCTCCTCCTCGTCACTCCCCTGCGCCTCCATGACGGGCAGCACCTCGCGCGCGACGAAGGGGAAGGTGACGAACACCGTGGCCAGGACGATGCCGGGCACGGCGAAGATGACGCGCACGTCATGGTCCAACAGCCACGGCCCCAGCCAGCCCTGCCGGCCGAAGAGCAGCACGAAGATGAGCCCCGCGATGACGGGAGACACGCTGAAGGGCAGGTCGATGAGCGTCATCAACAACGAGCGGCCGCGGAACTGGAACCGGGCGATGAGCCACGACGCCGCCAACCCGAAGACGAGGTTGAAGGGCACGGCGATGGCCGCGGCCAGCAGCGTCAGCCGCATGGCCGCCAGCGCCGTCGGGTGCGTCAGCGCGGCGACATAGGCCTCCCAGCCCTTCTGGAAGGCGAAGGTGAAGACGGCCACCAGCGGGACGACGAGGAAGACGCCCAGCAGCAACACCGCCGCGCCAATGAGGCCCCAGCGGACGAACGCCGGGCCGCTCAGTCCGCGAGCGCGTCGGCGCACGGCAAGGGTGGATGGATGCATGGCGCTCACGCTCCCGGACGGGCTTCCAGCCTGCGTTGGCTCCAGCGATGGAGCAGGTTGACGGCCAGCAGCAGCGAGAACGACGCCCCCAGCATGACGATGGCGATGGCCGTCGCGCCCGCGTAGTCGTACTGCTCCAGCCGGGTGATGATGAGCAGCGGAACAATCTCCGTGCGCAGCGGCATGTTGCCGGAGATGAAGACCACGGAGCCGTACTCGCCCAGGGCGCGCGCGAAGGCGAGCGTGAAGCCGCTGAGCAGCGCGGGAAAGAGCGCGGGGAAGAGGACGCACCGGAACGTCTGCCACGGGGACGCGCCCAGCGTGGCCGCGGCCTCCTCCACGTCCACGTCGATGTCCTCCAGCACGGGTTGCACGGTGCGCACCACGAAGGGCAGCCCGATGAAAGTCAGCGCGATGGCCACACCCACGGACGTGTAGGCCACCTTGATGCCCAGCGCCTCCAGGTGCTGGCCGTACCAGCCCTTCGCGGAGAACAGCGTCGTGAGCGTGAGGCCCGCCACGGCGGTGGGCAGCGCGAAGGGCAGGTCCACCAGGGACTCCAGCACGTCACGCCCCGGGAAGCGGTAGCGCACCAGCACCCAGGCGACCAGCAGGCCGAAGACGACGTTGGCCAGGGCCGCGGCCAGCGAGGCGCCAAAGCTGAGCCGGTACGCCGCCAACGCGCGCGGCGTCGTCACGGTGCCCCAGAACTCCTCCCAGCTCAGGGAGAAGGTCCGCAGGAAGAGGCTCGACAGCGGAATCAGGACGATGAGACCCAGGTAGAACCAACTGAAGCCCAGCGACAGACGGAACCCCGGGAGCACCCGGTGGCGAGAAGGACGGGACATGGCGCCAGGTCCTCAGTCCGCGCGAGGCGCGTAGATGCGGTCGAAGACGCCGCCGTCCGCGAAGTGCGTCGCCTGCGCCCGTCGCCAGTCGCCCGCGACCTCCGCCAGCGTGAGGCGCTTCAGGCCGGGAAAGTCGGCCGCGTGCTTCGTAGCCACCGCCTCCAAGCGCGGCCGGAAGTGGTGCCGCGCGGCAATCTCCTGGCCCTCCTCCGAATAGAGGTACGCCAGGTACGCCTGCGCCACGGCGCGTGTGCCCTTGCGGTCCACGTTGTGGTCCACCACGGCGACGGGCGGCTCGGCGAGGATGCTCACCGAGGGAATGACAATCTCGAACCGCTCCTTCCCCACCTCGCGGGTGAGGAGGAAGGCCTCGTTCTCCCACGCGAGGAGCACGTCCCCCAGGCCGCGCTCCGCGAAGGTGGTGGTGGCGCCCCGCGCGCCCGAGTCGAGCACGGGCACGTTGTGGAACAACTTCTCCACGTACGCCTGGGCCCGGGCCTCGCTGCCGCCCTCGCCTCGGAGCGCCTGTCCCCACGCGGCCAGGTAGTTCCACCGCGCGCCGCCCGACGTCTTCGGGTTCGGGGTGATGACGGTGACGTCCTCGCGCACCAGGTCGTCCCAGTCGCGAATGGCCTTCGGGTTGCCCTGACGCACCACGAAGACGATGGTGGACGTGTAGGGCGCGCTGTTGTGGGGCAACCGGGCCTGCCAGTCCGCCGGGACGAGCTGCGCCTTCTCGTGCAGCATGTCCACGTCGTACGCGAGCGCCAGCGTCACCACGTCCGCCCGGAGTCCTTCGATGACGGACCGGGCCTGCTTGCCGGAACCTCCGTGGGACTGCTGGATGGACACCCGCTGGCCGTGGGTCGCCGCCCAGTGCTTCGCGAAGGCGACGTTGAGGTCCTCGTAGAGCTCCCGCGTGGGGTCGTACGAGACGTTGAGCAGCGTCAGCGCTCCGTCGGATGGCGCCTCACCGGAGGAGCGCGAACAGCCCGCCACGGAGAGCAGCAGGGCCAACGGCATCCAGTTCCTGGCGCGCAACAGCGCGTGACCTTCCATGCGGGACCTCAAGGTGAAACAGGGGGCCCGCGAGAAAGTCAAAAGCCCACTCCCTCGCGGGCAGTGGGCTTTCCGGAACAACTCAGCCAGGGCACTCAGGCCACTGGCGGACGGACGCCCACCGCGGATGCCGGACAGCAGCAACACGTCTGGTGGGGCGAGCGCGTCATCAGTCCCCTCACGATGCCCCGGCGCCCGCGGGGATGTCAACGCAACCGCCCGGGCCCTACACGCCCTCACAGCAAAACTTGAATATCATGACTTCCCCATTTCCTCCCCCAGGAGTCCCATGCCCCCTCATGCCCGCCCCGTGCTCGCGGTCCTCGCGGCACCGCTGCTGACCCTCCCCCTGCTGTCCCCCTTGGAAGCCATGGCGGCGGAGCGGCCATCCTTGGTGAACACGCGCATCACCGACGTCTACGGCGCCAACGGCCACTCCTCCACGTTGGACGGCCGCATCTTCATCGGCAACATTCGCGAGGACCACGCCAACGACCAGACGACGTGGCAAGCGCGGGTGTTCCGCCCGGAAGCCCTCACCTACGACAGTGAGGGCAAGCCCAACTTCGCGGGCACCTTCTCCGCGGGCCGCAGCACCTTCGTGAGGAACGGGGAGAATGCGCTGACCTTCTGCTTTCCCAACCCCGCGGCGCCGTACACGCTGTCCGGCGGCCTGGCCGTGTACACGCCCTACGTCTTCGATTCGCGGATGTTCAACGGCCCCAACGTCTTCCGGCGCCGGCCCATCGACGTCCGCGTCTCGCAGCCCTTCACGCCGCAGGCGGACATCTCTTCGTTCACCACCGGCAACCTGGAGCCGCTCACCACCGTCAGCGGCGCGAGCATCCGGGGCATCGAGCCGTCGATGACATCCGATGGCCGCCTCTTCGTCTACCAGGGCGGCCCGCAGAACAACGGCACCATCGACTACCTCATGTATTCGTACAACCCGACGCCGTGCGCGGCCTCGGGCTGGAGCGACCCGCGCCCGCTGTCGATGATGTTCAATGACCCGAACCCGGACCTCAAGCGCTACCCCCTGGCATGGCAGCCGCTGAAGGCCGCCACCGGTGAAGCCTTCGGCAACACCGCCACCGCGAGCACGCTCATCCGCGGCGCCTACGCCTGGGTGGACCACGAGGGCCGCAACGTCCTCTACACGGCGGTGCGCTACACGGACGGCGCGCGACGCGAAGCCGTCAGCTTGATTGGCGCGGACACGAACTTCACCGCGTACCACATCGACGGCGCCATCAACACGGACCGCAGCGACATGGGGCACCTCTTCTATTCCAGCCCCATGTGGAACCTGGAGCAGGAGCGCCACCCGTCACAGAACTTCCCGCCGGGCTCCAGCAATGCGCAGCACTACCTGCCCGCCACCAAGACGCACGACGTGCTCCCGCTCTTCGGCAGCAACACGCGGGACTACAACGAGGTCGACGTCGGCGATTTGACCAGCCCCTTCCAGGTGCTCTTCCTGCCCATGAATGAGATGGTCAACCGGGCCGGCGACTACGACCTGACGAAGACGCCAGACCTGTCGGGCCGCTTCTTCACCGGCACGGTGACGGGCACCGCGAGCATCTCCGCCGACAACGCGACGACCCGACCGCCCTCGGGCTCGCTCTGGGAGCCGCACGGCAAGGGCAAGGCGCTGGTGCTGCCAGGGGGCGGCGCCCTCACGGTGAACCTCACGGACGCCAACGGCACCCTTCCCGGCGTGGGCGGCTTCGTGCGCGGCTTCTCGGTGCAGCTCGCCGTGCGTCCCGACCCGGCCATCAACCAGGGCTGCACCGGCAACCCCTACCGTTACCTCCTGCAGAAGCCCGGCGGGCTGGACCTCATCTATGAGGCCAACCACACCGTCCAGGCCTCGTTCGTCATCAACGGCCAGCGCGTGCGCCTGGGCCTCAGCCCCGCGCTCCCTCGCGGCGTCTGGACACACCTGGCCTATACGTGGGACGGCGTCACCGGCGCCTTCCACGAATACGTCAACGGCGTGTCCACCGGGCGCGCGCTCCCCGTCGCGCCGGGCACGATGCGCCTGGGCACGGGCGCGCTGTCCGTGGGCGCGGGCGTCGCGCTGAACACGCAGGTCTGCCCCGCCAATGGCGAGGGCTCCTTCCGGGGCGCCATCGACGAGGTCCGGCTGTTCAGCAACGCTCGCTCCAACCGGACCGTCTGCATGTCCTCGCACGGCGCCAACTGCAAGGAGGCCGCCATCCAGGGAGACCCCACCGAGGGCCAGTTCGGCATGAGCCAGCAGCACCCGGACTGCAACAGCCAGCAGGCCCTGGGCACCACGGCGTGCACGGTGTCCATGCACCGCGTCTGCGCACAGCGCGGTGCCATCCATGCGCTCGACACCACGCGGAACCTCCTGGAGACGATTCAGCAGCTCGTCGGCAACCGTCCGCCCATCTCCCTCATGGGCGTGCCCGCGAGCGCGGACGCCAACACGGTGAACGTGGCGTGTGGCCCCATCCAGCATGAGAGCCTGGCCGTCACCTTCGAGGAGCTCGCGCGCAAGCACAACGGCTGCACGGATGACCGGGCGGCGCAGTCCACCCATTGCAGCGCGGCCTCGCGGCGCTGGTGCGGGGACCGGGGTTGGACCTCCGGCCAGTTCTTCGAGCTCACCACGCGGCCCTGGGTGGCCTGCTTCAACGCGGGCCTCATCCAGAACGTCCCCCGCACGCAACTGGGGCCCGCGTCCACGTCGGGCAACCTGACCTCCGCCGCGGCCCGGCTGGAGTTCAGCGCCTGGTGTCAGCAGCGTGGCTACGGCGCGGGCATCGTCCAGGAGCTCCCATCGAGCACGACGGCGGAGGTGCACTGCTTCCACCCCGCCGCCACAGTGCCCTGGCGCTTCAACCCCTGACGAATCCAACGGACTGTGAGGCCGGCCCCGCGGCGTGAGCGGGTCCGGTCAGCTCCCGAGGGCTCGTGCCGTCACGCACGGCACCGTTTTCACCCGAGCCCTCACCCATGAACTTCCGTTTTCAATGCTGGTTGCAGCGGCACGTCAGCTGCAGGGTGACGCTCACGCCACTGGCCCTGCGCCACCTGGCCGTCCACGCGGAGACGCTGGAGGCCGCGGTGGAAGAGCTGACGCTCGCGCTGGACGACCAGCTCTCCCGCGTCCATCCCCGGCGAGTGCCGGAGTTCATCCGCCCCGCCGAGGGCACCCTCCACGCCCTGGCCCTGCCCGCGATTCCTGTCTGGGGCGCCACGGAAACCGAGCTCGCGCCCCTGACGCTGTCCACGGTGGTCGCGCCCACGCTCCAGTCCTTCGTGGGCCTCCATGCGCCCCGGTTGGAGACCCACCTCTGGTTCCAGGCCAAGGAGCTCCCGGCCGACACGGTGGAGCGGCTGACGGAACGGCTGGAGGGAATGTCCGACGCCTACCGCCTGGCGCTGCGCCCGGATGGCGCTGAGTCCCTGATGGACATCGAGGTGCGGGCCACGCCGACGGCGCTCGCAACCCTCACCCCGCGCGAGCTGCACCGTGACATCCGTCCCCCGCCCCGCCCGCCAGACGCGCCCGCCGAGCGGGACGTTGCCGAGGTGGACGACGAGGACGAAGACGCGCTCGACCAGGACACCTGGGAGCCGCGCCGCCGCGCCCACCCGCGCGACTCGGGAAGCCGCCCCACGAAGCCGCCGCCCACGCCCACGCTGGACAGTGTCGGCGTGGCCTGGCACCGGCTGGCGCAGGAAGGACAGCTCGACGCGGCCCATGAAATGGACGCCCTGGTGACGCTGCTGCGCACCCGGCTCGGCGCCAAGGACGCAGAGCCCGTGGTGCTGGTGGGCCCCGCGGGCGTGGGCAAGACGTCGGTGTTGCACGCGCTCGCCCAGGCGCTGCGCGCGCCCACCGCGAGCGAGGCCGAGAAGGCCCGTCCCTTCTACTTCCTGGACGGCAGCCGGCTCATCGCTGGCGAGGGCTTCGCGGGCGACTGGCAGCAGCAGGTGCTGCGCGCCTTCCGCGAAGCCACCGAGGCCCGGGCGCTGCTGTCACTGGGACACGCCGTGGAGTTGCTGGACGCCGGCAAGAGCGCGCACAGCGATGAGAATGTGGCCCAGTTGCTGCTGCCCCTGCTCGCGACGCGCGAGGTGGCCGTCGTGGCCGAGGCCACGGAAGAGACGTGGGCCCAGGTGGAGCGGCGCAACACCAGCTTCGCCCGGCTCTTCTCCGTGGTGCGGGTCTCGGAGCCTGGCGAGGATGCCCTCACCCGCCTCCTCGCGAAGGTGGCGGAGGACGAAGTCACCGGCGCGCTGGAGGTCCGTCCGGACGCGCTCGACGAGGCGCGTTTCCTCTGCCGCCGCTTCCTGCCCTACGGCGCCCAGGTGGGCAACACCGTGGCGTTCCTCCGCCGGCTGATGGCCTCCAGCGCGCAGGCCTCGCTGCCCGCCGTCACCCGCCTGGAGGCCACCCGGCAGTTCGCCTCCGAGTCGGGCATCCCTGAATCCCTGCTCCGTGATGACGTGCCCCTGGACGCGGCGCAGGTGCGCGCCTTCCTCTCCGCCCGGGTGATGGGCCAGGACGCCGCCGTGGAGCGAGCCGCCTCGGTGGTCTCCGTCCTCAAGGCGGGCCTGGCCGACGTGCGGCGTCCGCTGGGTGTCCTCCTCTTCGTGGGCCCCACGGGCGTGGGCAAGACGGAGCTGTCCAAGGCCCTGGCGGAGCTGCTCTTCGGAGCCAAGGAGCGCATGGTCCGCCTGGACATGGGGGAGTACGCCGGCCCGGATGCGCTGCTGCGGCTGCTGGGGGATGGCGAGACGCCCGGCCACCTCTCCTCGGCGGTGCGCCGCCAGCCCTTCTGCGTGGTGCTGCTGGACGAGGTGGAGAAGGCGCACCCCGCCGTGCATGACGCGCTGCTGGGCGTGCTGGGCGAGGGCCGCCTCACGGACGCCTCCGGCCGCTTCACCGACTTCCGCAACGCGCTCATCATCCTCACCAGCAACCTGGGCGCGGACACCCTGCGCGCTCGCGTGGGCTTCGATGCCTCGGGCGGCGCGCCCGACCTGGCCGCCCTCCGCGCGCACTACCTCTCCGAGGTGCAGCGCTTCTTCAGGCCGGAGCTGTTCAACCGGCTGGACGACGTGGTCGTCTTCTCTCCGCTGTCGGAGGCCCTGCTGCGCCGGCTGGTGGTGCGCGAGGTGGACGCCGTCTGCCGCCGTCCGGGCCTGTCGCTGCACGATGCCGTGCTGGAGGTGACGCCCGCCGCGCAGGACTGGCTCGCCGCGAGGGGCTTCGACGCGCGCTATGGCGCCCGGCCGTTGAAGCGCGCGCTGGAGCGGGAGCTGGTGGTGCCCGTCTCCGACTGGCTCGCGTCCCATCCACGCATGGGGCCGGCGAGCCTCACGGTTGACGCCGGTGAGCAGGGGCTCGCCCTGCGCGCGGAGGCCGTGGGCGGCGCGGCGGAAGGCGTGGGCCGGGAGGCCATCGAGCGCATCTTGGAAGACGCGGCCACCGTCCGCGCGGAGGTCCAGCGCTGGAGCCGCTGTCCCCCCATGGTCTCCCTGCGTCAGGGGCTGAGTGTCTTCGACAAGGTCTCCCGTCAGGCCGCCTACTGGGACGACCGGGCTCTCGCCGAGGCCGATGCTCGCAAGTCATCGGAAGCGCGCGAGCTGGACAAGGCCCTGCGGGGTTGCGTTCAGCAGGCGGAGGCCATCGAGGACCTGCTCTTCGAAGCGCACCTGTCACGCGCCGTGGGGCAAGCGGAATCCCTGCGCCGGGAGGTGCGCCAGTTGAAGGCGGCCTTCGAGCGACTCCGGGAGCGCATCTATACCGCCCTCTTCCCGCCCACCCGAGGGGCGACGCTCTACCTGGTGCCGGGACGTGGCGCGTGGACCAAGGTGCGCCTCGTGGCGGCGGCCTATGAGGCGTGGGCCGACCAGCACTCCCTCGAGAAGAAGCGCGGCCTGCTCGCCGTCCCCATGCGCAAGGCCGGCGAGAAGGCGACTCGCACGCCGCAGCAGCCCCAGTGGCGCTGGGCTGACAAGGAGGACCTCGACAAGCTTGAAGTGCAGCCCGTGGCCTATGCGCTCCAACTGACGGGCTCCGCGTCGGCGCTGCTGCTCGCGGGAGAGCACGGGATGCATCGCTTCATCGAAGGCAGTCAGGTTTCGATGGTGCACGCCGACTTCGTGCCACAGCCGCACACGCTGCTCGCGCTCGCGAATCTGGAGACGCTCCAGCAGCGGCTGCCGCGGAAGGAAATCCGGCAGGTGCGCCTGTCTGGCAGTGGCACCGGTGACGGCGCGCTGACGGACCTCCGCACGAACGTGCACCTGCGCTTCGGGCCCGGTGGGCCGGCGCTGGAGCCACTGATGGCGCCGTGGATGCAGTGGCGCGTCTTCAACGGGCAATACGAGGGCTGACGACATGGACCTGAAGCTTCCCTTCGTGGTGGCGCCGCTCGGAGGCCGGCTCGTGGAGGCGTGGGTGCCCGCCTTCTTCCCCGCGCTGCACAAGGTGGGGCCCAGCCTCTCCACGCTGCGGGACGAGCTGGCGCTCTCCGTCATGGAGCGCTTCGAGCACGAGCCCGCCTCGCGCCTGGCGCAGTACCAGCTCCCCCCGCACTTCTCGCTGAAGCAGGTGACAGTCGAAACGGAAGCCCGCGACCGGGACAAGGGCCGGCACATCTTCCTCGAAGGCAAGATGACGGTGCTGCTGGAGAAGTGGCCCCGTGACGCCTTCTGGGTCGTCACGCCCACCCGCCTGCCTGGGGCGCGCTTCGCCCTGAGCGAACCGGCGGACCTGCCCCAGGCGCTCGCGCGCCGGCTGGCGGCGTGGTGCCTGGAGCACGATCTCGATTCACTGGACGAGCACTGGAGCAAAAGCCGGGAGCGTTTGGAGCTCCTGGAGGTGGACGCCTACGCCCCCACCATCCTTCCCCGCACGCCGCCCAGGCCCGTGGCGCCGCGCCGCCGCAAGTCGCGCGCCGCAGTGAAGGAAGAGGCCGCCCCCGAAACGCCAGAACAGCGAGAGACGCGCCGCAACCGCCGCCGGCTGTCGCTGGTGGAGCTGCGAGCCGTGGCCCGGAACCTGAGCCATGGCGCCCGGGACGACACCCTGGAGCGCTGCTTCGGCCGCGAGGCACTGGTGCGCGAGTTGGTGGAAGCGCTCGAAGGACGCGAGGGCTCCGCGCTGGTATTGGTGGGACCTCCGGGCTCAGGGAAGACAGCGCTGATTCACGAGGCCGTGCGGCGCCTCACCGCCCGCCAGGAAGCTGCGGGCACGCGCCGCGACGTGTGGCGCGTGGACGGCAACCAGTTCATCGCGGGGATGATGTACGTGGGCCAGTGGGAGGCCCGCGCCCGGGGCGTGGTGAAGGAGCTGGTGGAGGTCGGCGACCTGCTCTACGTGGACGACCTGGCGTCGCTCGTCTACGCGGGCCGCACGCGCAACGAGCGCACCAACGTGGCGCAGTTCCTGGAGCCGCACATGGCCCGGGGCGAGCTGACGGTGCTCGCCGAATCCACCCCGGAGCGCTTCGAGCGCGTGCGGGAGGAAGCCCCGACGCTGGCATCCCTGTTCCGCGTCATCCACGTGCCCGCCCTGGACGCGCGCACCACGCTGCCCGCGCTGCTGGGAACGCTGCGCGAGCTGGAAGCGGAGGGCGAAGGCAGCAGCGTCCGGCTGTCGCCCGTGGCCCTGGAGACCTTGCTGACCTTGCAGCAGCGCTTCGTGTCGCACGAGGCCTTCCCGGGGAAGGCGGTCCGCCTGCTGCGCCGGGTCCTCACCCGCGAAGGCAGCCTGGAGGCCGGCACGCGCCGGCTGACGGCGGGGGACGTCATCGCCGCGATGCGGGAGCAGACGGGCCTGCCGGACTTCGTCCTGGGCGGCGCCCAGCCGAAGACGCGCGAGGCGCTGACCTGGGAGCTGGGACGGCAGGTGGCGGGACAGCCGGAGGCCGTGGCCGCCGTGACGGACGCCATCCTCACGCTCCAGTCCGCGCTCCAGCCGCCCGACAAGCCGCTGGCCACCTACCTCTTCGTGGGCCCCACGGGCGTGGGCAAGACGGAAACCGCCAAGGCGCTGGCGCGGACGCTCTTCGGCGGCGAGCAGCGGCTGGTCCGCTTCGACATGTCGGAGTTCGTCACGTCGGCCAGCATCACCCGGCTGCTCGGCAGGCCCGGTGCGCCGGATGGCGAGCTGACCACCGCCCTGCGCACTCAGCCCTTCTGCGTGGTGCTGTTCGACGAGGTGGAGAAGGCCCACCCACGCGTGTTCGACGCCCTCCTCCAGTTCCTCGGCGAGGGACGGCTCACGGATGGCGCGGGCCGCACCGTGGACGCGCGCCAATGCGTCGTCGTGCTCACCAGCAACCTGGGCGTGCGAGAGGCCGCCACCCACACCGGCTTCCACCGCACCGCGGAGAGCGCGGAGGCCCATTACCTGTCCGCGGTGCGCGGCTACTTCCGCCCGGAGTTCTTCAACCGATTGGACCGGGTGGTGCCCTTCCGCCCGCTGACGCCCGCCGCGCTGCGCGTGGTGGTGGACCATGCGCTCGAAGCCCTCCTGTCCCGCCACGGCATCCGCCGCGGCAACGTCATGGTGGAAGTGGAACCGCGCCTGTTGGACCTGCTGGTGGAGGAGGCCTACGACCCGCGCTACGGAGCCCGGCCCCTCAAGCGGGCGCTGGAGAAGCGCCTGACGCTGCCCCTGGCCCACCATCTGGTCCGGCGAGGCGCGGACGACCTGGCCCGCGTGGAGCTGCTTCGGGACGCCGACGAGATGCGCGTGTCCGTGGAGCTGCTGGTCAACGCCCCCGCCTGGGCTCCCGAACCACCGGTGTCCTCCTGGACGCTGGCGCACATCTCCAGCGAGCTGACGGCGGTCTCCTCGCGACTGGAAGCCTTGATGGAGGCGGAAGCGGCGCGCGCGCCTGGCGCCGAGGTCTCCGTGGAGGAGCGGGAGCTCACCGAGCGGCTGCACCGGCTGGCGCTCGAGGCCGCCGACATCCAGGAGAACGAGCTGGCGTCGCGCGACTTCGAGGCCTCCGAGTCGCGGGTGACCAAGGAGATGCGCCAGGTGACCTCCTACGCCAGCCAGGTGGGCCACATGGGGCTGCGTCACCGCCCCGTCTACGAAGAGCGGCCCCTGCCCGTGTCGCGAGAGGCGCAGCTCCGCCGCTCGCGGCCCCGGGTGCTGGCGCTGCGGGACGAGGTGGTCTGGACCGAGCACCAGCTCACGAGCCGGGAGCGTGGGCCCGACTTCGTCACCGTGCTGCTGGAAGGCCTGGGTGACGCCACGCCCTCCGCCGTGTGGACAGTGGCTCACAGCCTCCCCGCGGCGCTGGCGGAGACCACGTTGTTCCTGGAGGCCGCCCACGCCGACGGCCGCCTCGAGTGGTTCACGAGCAGCGACGAGCGTTCGGAGGACCTGGAGCTACGTCGCATCGTGGTGCGGATGTCGGCGGTGGGCCTGCGGGAGGTGATGGCGCCCCTGCGAGGCTATGCCCTGGTGGACCTCCATCACGGAGGAGCAACGCGCGCGGTGCTGGTGCGCCTTGAGCATCTGGCCACCCCCGTGACGGACCTGGGCGACGTGGCCCGCGCGGTGGCGGAACGAGACACGCTGCGCGGGGCGGAGCGAGAAGCACGCAGGACGGGCGGCACGTCAGTTGATGCGCCCTGCCACGTCATCCTGCGAGGCCGCGAGGGCGTCACGTCCTGGATGCAGGACGATGCCTCGACGGAGCTCATGCACGTCGCCACCGGCTGTCACCCCGCCGAGGCCCAGGCCTGGGCAGCGCGGGTACTCCGCGGCTCCGTCCCGAGGCACGACTGACATGGAAAAGAACGTCCACCTCTTCGTGCGCAGCTACCCGGGCGTGGGCGTGGCGGCGCATGTCCTCACCCACCCGCACCTGGCGTCCTTCGCGCCCACGCTGGCCGCCGCGCGGCTCGACCTCGCGGTGGTGGTGGGGCGGCTCCTCAAGCGCGGTGAGCTCTGGAACGAGGAGACGCACTGGAGCGACCTGCGCCAGCGGCGGCTGACGCTCACGGTGCGCGCGCTCGACCATGGCCGGATGCTGCCCGTGCCCTTGCGCCTCACGGTCCTCACCCACGGCGTGAAGACCCGCGCCAAGGGCAACGGCGCCACCGAGCGAAAGGCCCTGCGGGTCTGGGTGCCCCGCGTGGGCGTCGAGGGCACGCTGCACGACGTGGCGGACCTGGAGCCCTTCGTCGAGGAGCTGGTCCGTCACGAGCTGTATCTGGCGCCCCTGGAGCGTCTTCATTCCCTGGCCTACGTGGGCGAGGAGCAGGTGGAGACGCTGTCGGTGCCGGGCAGCTTCCGGGACACGCCGCGCGCACGCGCCGCGGAGTCCGCGAAGCAGCCGCGACGATGGGCCCCACCGCCGGGGCTCGCGGAGGCCAGCCGGTGTCTCAACCAGGAGGCACGCGCCGGCCTGCTGGAGCGGGCCTGGGAACGGGACGCGGAGGTGTCACGGCTCGCGGAAGCCGTCACCTCGAAGGCCCGCGCCAGTGTGCTCCTGGTGGGCCCCGCGTCCGTGGGGAAGACGGCGCTGGTGCACGAGCTGGTGCAGCGCGCGCAGGCGGCCAGCGCGGGCACCCCGCTTCATGGAGTGGAGTTCTACAGCTCGTCGGGCGGACGCATCATGGCCGGCATGCGCTACCTGGGGCAGTGGCAGGAGCGCGTCCAGCACATGGTGGAGGCCCTGCGCGTGCGCCGCGCCGTGCTCCACCTGGACAGCCTGTCGGAGCTGCTCTCCATGGGCGGCGGTGACACCGGCCTGGACGCGGCGCGCCACCTGCTTCCCGCGCTGGAGGGCGGCGAGATTTCCCTCGTGCTGGAGGCCACGCCCGAGGACGTGGCCGCGCGGAGCGGACCCACGCCGCCTTCCTTCAGGCGATGCGGCACATCGCGGTGGCACCGCTCACGCCAACGGCCGCGCACGCCGCGCTCCAACAGGCCGCGCAGCGGGTGGGCCGCGCCCGCAAGGTTCGCTACACGCCCGAGTCCCTGGAGCGCGCCAGCGAGCTCACGGAGCGCTTCGGTGACGGGCCTCCGCCGGGCGGCGCCGTGTCGTTGCTGCGCGCCGCCAGCGTGGGACTGAACACCGCGGGCGAAGTGGATGCCGCGTCGGTGACGAGCGCCTTCTGCACCCGCACCGGCTACCCTCGCGAGCTGGTGGATCCCGCCATCCGGTTGGATCCGGACGCCCTGCTGCGCCGCTTCCGCGAGCGCGTCGTCGGCCAGGACGAAGCCACCCTGCTCATGCGCAACCTGGTCGTCACCCTGAAGACGGGACTGGCCGACCCCACGCGCCCGCTGGGCGCCTTCCTCCTGCTGGGCCCCACGGGCGTGGGCAAGACGGAGTCGGCGCTCGCCCTGGCGGAGTACCTGTTCGGCGACGTCGGTCGGCTGGCCCGCTTCGACATGGCGGAGTACGCCGCGCCCGGGAGCGCCTCGCGGCTGGTGGGCGAAGCCGGAGGCCAGCAAGGAGGGCTCGCGAAGCGGGTGCGCGAACAGCCCTTCGGCGTGGTGCTGCTGGACGAAGTGGAGAAGGCGGACGCGGGCGTCCATGACCTGCTGTTGCAGGTGTTGGGCGAAGGCCGGCTCACGGACGCCACGGGCCGCACCGTCAGCTTCCGCAACACCGTGGTGCTGCTCACCAGCAACCTGGGCGCGGACAGCGCGGGGCGTGGACTGGGCTTCGGAGAACGCGGCGTCCAGGAGCGGGCGGCGCATTACCTGGGGGCCGCGGCGGCCTTCTTCCGGCCCGAGCTGCTGAACCGCCTGGACCGGGTGGTGCCCTACTGCGCGCTCACGGAGAACGTCATCGAATCACTCGCACGGCGCGCGCTGGAGGCGGCCCTCGCTCGCGAGGGACTCAGCCGCCGCGGCGTGAAGGTGATGTTCGACGAGGAAGTGGTGAAGCACCTGGCGCGCACCGGCTTCGACGCACGCTATGGGGCGAGGCCTCTCAAGCGCGCCGTGGAGCAACAGGTGGTCGCGCCCCTGGCGCGGTGGCTGGCGGCTCAGGCAACCAGCGCTCCGCCCCAGGTGGTGCTCCGCGTGGGCACTGAGGGGCGGATTGCGTTGAGCGGCCCCGAGTGACATCCGAGGCCGCCCAGGCCAGCGATTGACGCCGTGCGTGGGCGCGCGATGAGGCCTAGCCCTTGAAGTTCTGGGCCACGAAGTCCCAGTTCACCAGGTTGTTGAGGAACGTCTCGATGAACTTGGGGCGCGCGTTGCGGTAGTCGATGTAGTACGCGTGCTCCCACACGTCGATGGTCAGCAGGGCCTTCTGGCCGTGCTTCATCGGCAGGTCCGCGTTGCCCGTCTTGGTGACCTTGAGCTTGCCGTTGTCCAGCACCAGCCAGGCCCAGCCCGAGCCGAACTGCGTGGCCGCGGCGGTGGAGAACTCCTCCTTGAACTTGTCGAAGGAGCCGAAGTCACGGTCGATGGCCGCCGCGAGCTCGCCCGTCGGCTTGCCGCCGCCAGCGGGCTTCATGCACTGCCAGAAGAAGGTGTGGTTCCACACCTGCGCGGCGTTGTTGAACACGCCGCCGTCGCTGCTGAGGATGACCTCCTCCAGCGACTTGTTCGCCTCCGGCTTGCCGTCCAGGAGCTTGTTCAGGTTGTTGACGTAGGCGGCGTGGTGCTTGTCGTGGTGGAACTCGAGCGTCTCCGCGCTCATGTGCGGCTGGAGTGCATCCTTCGCGTACGGCAGTTCAGGCAACGTGAACGGCATGGTCGTTTCCTTTCGGAGTGAGAGGCAGGCGCCTCAGGTATCAGACGGCGGCAGGGAGGTCACGGTTCGATATCCCCGCTCCCAATAAAGAAGCGGCTCCTGCCGACGTCCTTCGTGCAGACGTGTGACGCGTCCGACAATCAGCGTGTGGTCACCATGACGGTGCAGGCCATGGACCTGGCAGGACAGCCCCACCAGGCTCTCCCGCACGAAGGCATCGGCGTCGAAGAGATGCTCATCCAGCTCCCCCTTTGCGCACCGCACGGAGATGGAACGTTGGGCGGCGGACAGGATGCTGAGCGTGAAGCGGCCGGTGGCTTCCACCCGCTTCAACGTGCGTGACGCCTCCGAGAGCGCCACCACCACCAGCGGCGGCTCCAACGACAACGAGCTGAAGGAACTCACCGTGGTCGCCCGCAGACCCTCGGCGTCGCGCACCGCCACCACGGCCACGCCCGTGGCCCACTGGGCCATGGCGTCCCGGAAGCCCTTCGCGTCCACACCCTCTGGCGAGCCTTGCGTCATGCCCTCTGGATACAGGTGCACCGCCTACCTGTCATCACACCTGCCAATAGATTGGCGGGTTGTTGCTCTGCTGGCAGGGGTCGAGATTACCCATCAACACTAAGTTTGCATGAATTCAATGAAACTCCATGGCATAGGGACGACCCACACCCGGAGTGGAGGCGCGCGACCCCGTGGCGCCTCCACCTACTCACGTGAGGATGGAACGATGCGTCGGAGTCTGAAGGGAGCATTGCTGTGGATGATGCCGGTGGGCCTGCTGAGTGCCTGCGGTGGAGCGCCTGACGCCACGAGCGCCGAGGACGCGCTGGGCGCGAGTGGGCAGTCCCTCATCTCCGCGCCGCCCGTCCCGGCCAGCGGCGACGTCGCGGACAGCATGCTGCACATCGGTTCGGTGGCGGTGGGCGGCGCGCAGCAGGACGGCACCCCGTCCCAGCTGGGCTACTACGGCTACCGGGTGCAGGTGCAGGCGGGCTCGCAGCTCAAGCTCGAAGTCACGCACCTGGGCAGCTCGATGTACCTGGACACGGGCTTGTTCGTGTACGGCCCGAAGGACGCGAACGGCAGCTACGGCGGCGCGGTGCTGGCCCAGGACGACGACTCCGGCTACGGGCAGCTCAGCAAGGTGGGCCTGGTGACGCTGCCGCAGGGCGGCGAGTACCTGGCCGTGGTGGGCTTCACCAACGGCGCCGGCAAGCAGTTCCGGCTCCAGGTGGACTGCGTGGGCGGCACGTGTGTGACGAACCCGCAGCCCGCGCCGGCGGGCCACGCGCTCACGCTCATCCAGAGCCCCATCACCGCCAGCCTCCAGGCCACGCTGGGCGCGGCCAATACCGTGCGGGAGGACAACATCTCCTTCCTGACGGCCTATGACTTCGCGTGGCCCTACTCCGGCGAGACGACGCTGGACGCGGCGGTCGCGGCCATCCTGGCGCAGGGCCAGTACCGGGGCTACCGGAACGACCCGGCGCCGGACGTGATGACGTACGCGCAGCTGGAGACGTCCATGTACTGGCAGTTCCGCCCACTGCACCCGGCCGTGCTCGCCACCTACGGCAATGGCACGGAGAACGTGCAGGTGAAGCAGTACTTCCGTGAGTTCTCCACCGGCCCCAACGGGGACAACTGGCGCACGCTGAACATCATCCTGTTCCCCCAGTCGTACAAGGTCGTCGTCTACGAACAGACCGCGCACGAAATCTGAGGCGCGCCGGCCCGGTGCCTGGAGATTCACAGCCAGGCACCGGACTTCGTGTGAGCCTCAGACGGCGAGCGTGCGGGAGATGGGCAGCTCGCGGATGCGCGTGCCCGTGAGGGCGAAGATGGCGTTGGTGATGGCGGGCGCCACCGGGGGGACACCGGGCTCGCCGATGCCGCCAGAAGGCAGCTCGCTGGGGACGATGTCCACGTGAATCTTCCGCGGCGCCTCGCCAATGCGGACCAGCTTGAGGTCGCGGAAGTTCGACTGCTCCGTCACGCCACCCTTCATGGTGACGGCGCCGTGAAACGCGATGCTCATGCCGAAGATGATGGAGCCCTCCATCTGCGAGCGCACGCGCTCCGGATTGAGGATGGTGCCGGCGTCCACCGACACCCACGCCTCGTCCACGCGGATGCGCCCCTGGTCGTCCTTCACCACCGAGGCCACCACGGCCACGTAGCTGAGGAAGCTGCGGTGCGCCGCGAGCCCCAGCGAGCGGCCATTCGCCTTCCGCTCGTTCCAGCCGGACATCGCCGTGACGCGCTCGATGACGCCGCGCAGCCGGCCCACGTCCACCGGGTGGTCCTCCACCGATGCGCCGTAGTTGCGCAGCGCGGTGATGCCCAGCTCCTGGAGCGTCGCCATGCGCGGCGGGCCCAGCAGCTCCAGACGCATCTCACGCGCGTCCGTGCCACGGAGCTGGGCCAGCTCGTCCACGAACGAGTTCACGGAGAAGGAGTGGAAGATGTTGTAGACGGACCGGAGCCACCCGATGCGCACGTGCGGCGGCGCCTCGCAGGTCTCCGCCCGGACGTTGGGCACGGCCAGCGCCAGGTCGAGCACGCCCTGCTGGAGGTCCGAGGGGCTGGGCCGCGTCGCCTCACCAAAGGTGGACGCGATGGGCGGGAACGCCGTGCGGTGCCGCCACGCGATGACCTTGCCCGACGCATCCAGTCCGGCGGTGAGCTGCTGCGCGCTGACGGAGTGGTAGTAGTCATGCCGGACGTCGTCCTCGCGCGTCCACTGCACGCGCACCGGGACGCCCACCTCCTTCGCCAGCCACACCACCTCGGCGATGAAGTCCGCTTTGGACTTGCGGCCGAAGCCACCGCCCAGGAACGTGACGTGGACCTGGACCTTCTCCTCCGGCAACTCCGCCGTCGCCGCCGCCACGCTGCGCGCGGCCTGCGGATGCTGCGTGGGGGCCCAGACCTCACACGTCCCGTTCTCCACCTTCGCCAGGGCCACGGGGGGCTCCATGGGGATGTGGGACTGATGGGGCACGTGGTACTCGGCCTGGACGACGCGCGCGGCGGACGCGAGCGCCGCGTCGATATCACCGACGTTACGCGCCACCGTCCCCGGCTCGCGAATCGATGCCGTCAACTGCTCCTGGTACGTCGTCGAGTCGTAGGAGGCGTTCGGCCCGTCCTCCCAGGTGATGTCCAGGGCCTCGCGCCCGCGCATCGCCGCCCAGGTGTTCTCCGCCAGCACCGCGACGCCGCCCCAGAACTGGAACGTGTAGGGCGGCTTCGGCGCGGGCAGCTCGATGACCTTCTTCACGCCCGGCACGGCGAGCGCGCGGGTGGCATCGAAGCGGACCACCTTGCCGCCCACGACGGGCGGACGCGCCACCACCGCGATGAGCATGCCCGGCAGGCGGATGTCGGCCCCGAACACCGCGGTGCCCGTCACGTAGGCCGGACCGTCCAGCAGCGGCATGGGCCGTCCCGCCAGACGCAGCTCGCTCTTGGGCTTGAGCTTGACGTCCTTCTCCTTCGGGATGGCCAGCCGGGACGCGTCGGCCACCAGCTCACCGAAGCCCAGCGAGCGCTTGCCGTCGCGGAGGAACACCGCGTGCTCTCTCGCCTCGCAGGCCTCCGGCTTCACCTTCCAGCGGCGAGCGGCGGCGGTCACCAGCATCACCCGCGCGGTGGCGCCCATGCGGCGGATGTCGTCATACACCCCGCGCACGCTGCTGGAGCCATCCGTGTTCTGGTCGCCGTAGACCTTGTCACCGTCGGCCTGGACCACCTTCACCCGGGCCATGTCCGCGCCCATCTCATCCGCGACGAGCACCGGCAGCGAGCTGCGCACGCCCTGCCCCATCTCCGAGCGGGCACAGACAATGGTGACCTCTCCGTCCGGCGCCACGTGGACGAAGACGTTCGGGTTCAACCCCGGCGCGCGCTTCGCCGCGTTGGCGTCACTGCTGGCCGCCACGGCCATGCCGCCGGAGAAGACGCCCAGGGCGAGCCCGCCCACGGACAGGTTCAGCCCTTCCAGGAACGAGCGCCGGCTAATCAACGAGAGCAGCTTTGACATGGCGACCTCGTCACTCCTCGGACAGGCCCGCGGCCTTCTTCACGGCCGAGCGGATTCGCGTGTACGTCCCACACCGGCAGAGGTTGCCAGCGAGTGACTGGTCGATCTCCTTGTCGGATGGCTGCGGCTTCTTCGCCAGCAGCGCCGCCGCGCACATGATCTGCCCCGTCTGGCAGAACCCGCACTGCGGCACGCCCAGCTCCACCCAGGCCTTCTGCAGCGGGTGGTTGCCGTCGGGTGACAGCCCTTCGATGGTCGTCACCGCGTGCCCCTCCGCGCGGCGGATGGGCGTCACGCACGCGCGGACCGGCTGGCCGTCCAGATGGACGGTGCACGCGCCACACAGCGCCTGGCCGCAGCCGTACTTCGTGCCGGTGAGCCCGAGCACATCCCGCACCGCCCACAGCAGCGGCATCTCCGGGTCGACGTCCAGCTCCTTCTCCTCACCGTTGATGCGAACGCGAACCGTCACGGCCGTGCCTCCTCGCTCGGGCACTCCGAGCCCGTCTCCACCCAGGCCGCGACGATGGCGCCGAACTGCGCCTGCGTCCCCGGAGCGGGCTCACGCCCCGAGCCCGGGTTCCAGCCCCAGGCCACCAGCTCGTCGTGGGCGTTGTGTTCAATCATCTGCTCCGGCGACTTGCCGCCGTTGCGCTTCGTGTCCTTGAGCTGCTCGCACACCTCGCGCGGGCTCTTGCCCACCCAGGCCATCTCGATGGGCGCCACGTGCCACTTCGGCGCGCCTGGGACGCGGGCCAGGTCCTGGTTCCGGTCCTGATGGCAACTGGTGCACTCCATGCCCACCACGCCCTGGTCCTCGGGGCCGCGCACCACCGGCGGGTCATGGAGCTGACCGTCGTCACCTTGCAGCGGGCTGTCACCCGCGGGGTGGCAGTTCGCGCACCGCGGGTGGAAGAAGACGCGGCTGGCCTCCAGGAAGAGCGCGCGGGAGCGCTCCTTCTGGTCCGGGATGACCGCGAAGGCCTCCACGGGACGTAGCGCGTTGGGGGCAACCTCGGGCAGCGCGGGAGTCTGCGCCGCCGCGGCATCGGGCTCCCGCTTGCACCCTCCCGCCAGCAGGAGGATGGAGAGCGAGGCCATGACCGGAAGAGATGGCTGCATCACGCCAAGGCTCCGGCATGTCCGCCTCAACTACAAGGCGAATGTTCGGGGGCCCGGATGACCCGCGCATGACGGTTCAGTGAACGGCACTTGGCTCTGCCTGCTCGCCCTCCACCGCCGCGGTCTCCACCTCGTCAAACCGGAATTTTCCGTCCTTGAAATCCGCGCGCGCGCGGCTGTTCTCGTGGATGTCGCCAGCGATGAGTGACTCCGCGAGCGGCGCCTCGATGGCGCGCTGGATTTCGCGGCGCAGCGGTCGCGCGCCGAAGGTCGGGTCCCACCCCTTGTCCACCAGTGCCTCCAGCGCGGCGGGCGTCACCTCCAGCTCGATGCCCTGGCCGTGCAGCAGGCGCCGCGTCTTCTCCAGCATCAGGTCCACGATGGCGCGCAGCTGCGCGCGGTTCAGCGGCTCGAAGACGACCGTCTCGTCGATGCGGTTGAGGAACTCCGGCGGGAAGTGGCCCTTGAGCACGCCCATGACGCGCTCGCGCATCCGCTCCTGGGGCTCCTTGCGCGCGGTGGACTCCTGGATGAGGTGCGAGCCCAGGTTGCTGGTGCCGATGATGACGGTGTTCTTGAAGTTCACCACCGTGCCCTGCGAGTCCGTGAGCCGCCCGTCATCCAGCACCTGGAGCAGCATGTGGAACACGTCGGGGTGGGCCTTCTCCACCTCGTCGAAGAGGAGCACGCAGTAGGGCCTGCGCCGCACGGCCTCGGTGAGCTGTCCGCCCTCCTCGTAGCCGACGTATCCCGGCGGCGCGCCCACCAGCCGGCTCACGGTGTGCTTCTCCATGTACTCACTCATGTCGAAGCGGATGAGCGCCTTCTCGTCGCCGAAGAGCAGCTCCGCCAGCGTCTTCGCCAGCTCCGTCTTGCCCACGCCCGTGGGCCCCAGGAAGAGGAAGGAACCGATGGGCCGCGACTCGTCCTTGAGCCCGGCCCGCGCCCGCCGGATGGCCTGGGACAGCACGCGGATGGCCTCGTCCTGACCGATGACGCGCTCGTGCAGCCGGGACTCCAGCTCCAGGAGCTTCTTGCGCTCGTCCTCCGTCATCTGCGTCACGGGGATGCCCGTCATGCGCGACAGCACCTCCGCCACGTCCTCGGCGCGGACCTCCGGCGTCTCTCCGGACTTCTGCGTGCGGCGCTCCTTCTGCGCGCTCTGGACCTCGCGCTCGGCGGCGTTCAGCTTCGCCTCCAGCTCCTGGATGCGCGGCTCTGCTTTGCGGTCCCGAGCCTCGGCGAGCGAGCGCTTCACCTTCACCACTTCATGCTCGGCGTTCACCAGCCGCTCCGGAGGCAAGGTCAGCCGCAGGCGCACCCGCGCCGCCGCCTGGTCCACCAGGTCAATCGCCTTGTCCGGCAGGAAGCGCCCGGTGACGTAGCGGTCCGACAGCTCCACCGCCGCGACCAGGGCCTGGTCCGCGATGCGCACGCGATGGTGCGACTCATAGCGGTCCTTGAGCCCTCGCAGAATCTCGATGGCCTGCTCGGCCGTGGGCTCCGGGACGACCACCGGCTGGAAGCGGCGCTCCAACGCGGCGTCCTTCTCGATGCGCTTGCGGTACTCGTCCAGCGTCGTCGCGCCGATGACGTGCAGCTCGCCGCGCGCCAGCGACGGCTTGAGCATGTTGCCCGCGTCCATGGCGCCCTCCGCCGCGCCCGCGCCGACGATGGTGTGAATCTCGTCGATGAAGAGGACGATGTCTTCGCTGTGCGCCTTCACCTCATCCATGACCTTCTTCAGCCGCTCCTCGAACTCGCCGCGATACTTGCTGCCCGCGAGCAGGCCGGAGAGGTCCAGTTGCAGCACGCGCTTGTCGCGCAGCGTGTCCGGAACGGCGGCGGAGATGATGCGTTGGGCAATGCCCTCCACGATGGCCGTCTTGCCCACGCCCGGCTCGCCGATGAGCACGGGGTTGTTCTTCGTGCGGCGCGACAGGATTTCGAGCGTGGTCTCGATTTCGTTGGCGCGCCCCACCACCGGGTCCAACTTCCCCTCCGAGGCCAGGCTCGTGAGGTCCCGGCAGTACTCGTCCAGCGTGGGCGTGGGCGAGCGCCGCGTCTCGGCGGTCGGAGCGAGCGACTCCGCGACGGCGGCGCGAGCCTTTCCGTGCTGGGCGCCCAGCTCGCGCAGAATCTCCGATGCCAGCCCCTCTCCTTCCTGGAGCAGGCCCAGGAGCACGTGCTCGGGGCCCACGTAGGAATGCCCCAGCTCGTAGGCCTCCTGGTACGCGAGCTCCAGCGCCCGCTTCGCATGAGGGGACAGCTCGGGCCGCTCCATGGGCCGCTTGCCACGACGCAGCTCGGACTCGGCGCGCTCGGCGACGCGGGCCGGGTCCAGCTTCATGCGGCTGAGCGCCGCGCGTCCCAGCGGGTCCTTCGCGAGCGCCACCAGCAGGTGCTCGGTGTCGATGGACGCCGCCCCCGCGCCTCGCGCCGCCTCGAAGGCGCCCTCCAGCACGCGCCGCGTCTCATCGGAAAAGGCCTCGGTGATGTCGTAGCGCTCCACCGGTTGCTGGAGCGAGCGCGACAGGCCCCCGAAGTCCTCGTCGCCGAAGTCGCTGAAGAACTGGTCGAAGAGCGACGTGCCCAACCCCATGCGCCCGAAGCGCGAGCGCTGGCTGCTGCAAATGTCACACAGGGACTCCGTGGTCCGCCGGTTCCCGGCGACGCGGGTCACCCGGGTGGTCGCCGGGCGCTGGTGGCAGAGGTCGCAGACATTGGCCATGGCTTGGGTTCCCCCGAACGACGGTTCAGCCCCAACGCTAGGGATGGCCCGGGCGCCTCACCTCGGTCCCCAGGCAGGGTCAGGCGTCCAAGGTGGCCCCCCGTTGCAGGGGGCGATAACCTGCCGGAAGAGTCGCTCTTTCTACGTCCTCCGGGAGTCCCCGACATGTCCGAGCAGAAGCCCCGCCTGAAGCGCCCCGTGGAGATTGTCCGCGCCGAGCTGCTGGCGGACCCCGACACCCAGCGCATCGCGAAGTCCCTGGATATGGAGCTGGAGGCCTACGTCGAGCTGGTGCTCGACTACGCCCAGAACCCGGACAAGGAGCCGACGCTCATCGTCGCCCCCGACGAGGAGCTGCGCGCCGCCGGCTACAACCCGCCCTCGACCCGGGACGTCGCCAACTTCTTCATCGCCGCCGCCAATGGCGAGCTGGGCATCGGCCCACCCAAGTCCTATTACACTGGCTTTGAAGGAAAGCAGGAGGACGGTAACAAGCCGTCACTTCGAGGTGACGAGGGGCAGGAGCCGGTGAAGGTGGACGAGGAGACCAGCCAGAAGCTCCTCCAGCAGGTGCCCAAGAGCGGGCCTGATCGCGTGTAACGCGGATTTGAAGCAACTTTCTCCCACGCTCCCCGACAATCCGTACATTCACCCCCTTTAAAGAGGTTTCTCACATGTCCGTTGGCGGCGCAGGTGGTTCGAACGGTAGCCGTGGCTCGAGTGGCGCGAGCAATGCTGGTCGGAGCGCGGCAGGTGCGGCCAACGCGGCGGGCAAGGCGGCGAGCGGCCTCGCGGGTGCGCTGGGCGGTATCGGCAAGGCGGCGAGCGGTCTCGCGGGCGCGCTGGGCGGCATCGGCAAGGCGGTAGGTGGTCTGGCGAACGCCATCGGCGGCATCGCCGGCAAGATTGGCAGCGCGCTGGGCCAGGTGTCCGGCCTCGTCGACAAGGCGATGAGCGCCATCACGGGCCCCCTCAAGGGCATGATTGGCGGTCTGCTGGACAAGATGCCCTTTGGCATCGGCCAGCTCGCCAAGCCGTTCGTCGACAAGTTCATCGACAACGGTCTGTCCATGGTTGCCGGCGGCCCGCTGGGCGGCGTGGCCTCCATGTTCGGCAAGGCCGGCACCGTGGGCAAGCTGGCGGACATGGTGGACACGGTCCGCACGGGCGCGAAGACGGTCGGCGACATCGCCGAGGGCCGCTTCAACGCCCAGCAGATGGCGGCCTTCGCCCAGTCCCAGTTCCTGCGCTAAGCATTCCGAATCGGCAGGAAGCCCCCCCCCAGGGCCAGTTCCCACGCAGGTGGGGGCTGGCCCTTCGTTCGTTCAGAGTCCGTGTGCGCCCGCACCCTGAGTGGCCGCTCGGGGCGCGGGGGCCGCTTGTTGCTGGCGGCATTGGCCCGCAGCCGTTAAGGAGGGCCTCTCCCGCGCCGACGTCCGAATGCGAACCACACATCGTCCCCTGACCACCGTGGCTCTGGCCTTGAGCCTCTTCATGGCCGCCTTGGAAGCCACTGTCGTCTCCACGGCCATGCCCACGGTGGTGGGCGAGCTGGGCGGCATCCAGCACTACGCGTGGGTCTTCACCGCGTACATGCTGTCCTCCACCATCACCGTGCCCATCTACGGGAAGCTGGCGGACCTCTACGGCCGCAAGCCCGTGCTGCTGTTCGGCATCGTGTTGTTCCTGGTGGGCTCCATCGCCAGCGGACTGTCCACGTCCATGGCCATGCTGATCGCCTTCCGGACGCTCCAGGGGCTGGGCGCGGGCGCCATGCAGCCGGTGGCGCTCACCGTCATCGGGGACCTCTACACGCTGGAGGAGCGCGCGAAGGTCCAGGGCGCGTTCAGCGCGGTGTGGGGCATCGCCGGGCTGATTGGCCCCATCACCGGTGGCTTCATCGTGAAGTACCTCACGTGGCACTGGGTCTTCTTCATCAACGTCCCGGTGGGCGTGGGCTGCGCCGTCCTGCTGATGAGCTACTTCCACGAGCGCGTGGAGCGGAAGCCCCAGCAGTTGGACTACGCGGGCGCGGCGCTGCTCACCGGCTGGGTGGTGGCGTTGCTCGTCGGCGTGCAGGGCGTTGGGATGAATCTCTGGGGCCTGCCCGTGGCGGCCGTGCTGCTCGCCGCCTTCGTCGCGGTGGAGCGCAAGGCGCCCGAGCCCATCATCCCCATGTCCATCTTCAAGGTGCCCGCCATCGTCATCTCCTCCATCGCGGGGGCCCTCTTCTCCGCGGCGATGTTCGGCGCCACCACGTACGTGCCGCTGTTCGTCCAGGGTGTGCTGGGTGGCACGCCCACCGAGGCCGGCGGGATGATTACCCCCATGATTGTCGGCTGGCCCGCGGCGGCCCTGGTGGCCGGCAGGCTGCTGCTCAAGACGGGCTTCCGCCCGCTCATCGTGGGCGGGCTGGGCCTCACGGTGGTGGGCACGGGGCTGATGGCGCTGCTGCTGGGGCCCCAGGCGCCCCGGCTGGTGCCGGAGGTGGCCATGGGCCTGTTCGGCATCGGCATGGGCTTCGCGTCCACCGCGCTGCTCATCGCCGTGCAGACCAGCGTCGGCTGGGAGCTGCGCGGCGTGGCCACCGCCAGTAACATGTTCTTCCGCACCATTGGCGGCGCCATCGGCGTGGGGCTGATGGGCGGCGTCATGGTGTCGCAGTTGCTCAAGGACCCGTCGGTGCCAATCTCGGCCGCCAACGCCTTGATGAGCCCCGACCATGGCAAGGACCTGCCCAAGGAGCTGCTGGCGACGCTGAGCGGCGCGCTGGGCACCGGGCTGAGCATCAACTTCTGGTTGATGTGCGCCTTCACGGTGGCCGCCTTCTCCGCGGGCCTGTTCTTCCCGAAGGTGTCCCGCACCGCGACGGTGTCCACCACCGACGTGGCGGCGCCGCACTGACGTCGTACGGCGCCGCTGACGGAGCCTAGAGTCCGTCAATCATCCGGAGGGCCACGTCCGGCATGAACGTCCCGGCCGGCGTGTTCGGCGCGACGCCACACTGGCCGTCAGAGTCTCCGGGGACCTTGATCCACAGGGTCATCTCCGCGCCGCCGACGCCCACCTGGTTCGTCGTGCCAATCCTCCGGCCTGCGGGGTTGCACCACTCGCCGTTGGAGCCATTCCCGTTGCGGCTGGTGTCCACCACGAAGGGCTTGGTGTAGCCGTACCGGCTGCTCAGCGAGGCGTTGATGGAGCCCGCGTACGAGGCAGACTGCGCGGTGGTGTAGAAGTTCGACACGTTGAGCGCGAAGCCGCGCACGTTGCGCACGCCCATGTTGTCCAGCCGCTGGGCCATGGTGTCCGCGTTGATCCACAGGGCGTTGCCCGCGTCCAGGTAGGCCCACGTGTTCGGCGCGCGGTCCCTGAACTGCTCGGTGGCGTAGCGAATCAGGCTGATGCGCGTCTGCCGCTCGGCGTCGTTCGCCAGGCAGTCGAGCTGCGCGACGGCATCCGGCTCGATGATGACGACGGCGGGACGGTTGCCAATGGCGGCGGCGAACGACGAAATCCACGTCCGGTACGCCTCGGGCGTCCCCGCGCCTCCGCCCGAGTGGCTGCCGCAGTCTCGGCCCGGGATGTTGTAGGCCACCAGCACCGGCAGCTTGTCCGCCGCATCCGCCGCCGCGACGAAGCTGGACACCGCCGTGGTGATGTCTCCGCTCCACGCGGCGAACCAGCGCGCGGCCAGGTTGTTCGCGATGGAGGACTGGATGCGCGCCGCGCGCGAATCCCCGCTGTTGGACCGGACCCAGTTGGCTGGATTGGAGTTCGGGTCGATATAGAAGCCGCTCGTCATCGCCAGCGGGCCGCTGCCACCTCCACCGTCCTCCGTGGTGAGCGAGACGTCGTCGAGGAACGCGGTGAGGCTCGACGGACGGCCGCCGAACTGGAAGGTCACCTGCCCCGCCTGCGTGGCCAGCGAGGACGTGAAGGGGAACGTGAAGCGGCGCGACGTTCCATCGAACGTCACCTGGCGATCAACCACCGCCGTATACGGTGAGCTCTCCAGTTGCACCGTCACGCGCACCGTCGTGCTCACCGACGCGGACGCGGTGAAGGCCAGCGTGTACGCCCGGCCATTCACCAGGGGGATGCCACTCTGACCAATCAAGGCATCCCAGGGGTTGGCCGTTCCACCGCCCACGTCCACGCGCAGCCGCGAGTTCTCCACGCGGGACGTCGTGTTGGCGCCGCTCCACCAGGGAGCGACGGTGCCACCATTGAAGGTGCCATTGGAGACGAGTTCGGTGAGCGCGTCGGCGCGGGTGCTGAGTGCCTCGGCGTCCGCTGGTGCGGGAGGCTCCGAGGGACCACAGGCAGTCACGAGGGCCGCCGCGAACATCAGCGCGGCAGGAGCGGTGATGCGGCGGGACAGCGAACCGGCGAAGTCACGAAGTCGCACGAAGCCTTTCCTCCCGCCCGCGCGAAGACGCGGGCTGTGTCGAGTGCGTGGCCCGTGGGTGGCCCCGCGAGGCCACATTTACATGTTTTTCTTGCTTTTCTGCGCTCTGAGTCGGGACGACTCAGCGAAGTGCCCGCAGATGAACAGGCGGCACGCGGTACTCCGAGGCCTGCTCCACCACGCGCCCCAGGCGGAGCAACAGGTGCTCGTCGTACGGACGGCCCGTGAGCTGGACGCCCACGGGAAGCCCCTCCTCGTCGAAGCCGGCGGGGACCGACAGGGAGGGGAAGCCCGTCAGGTTGGCCAGGCGCACGAAGCGCATCAAGGCATCGACCACGGGCAGATTCGACTCGCCGTCCGGGAGTGTCGCCTCCGGGATGAGGGGCGCCGTGGTGGCCGTCGTGGGCGTGACGAGGACATCCACGTCGGCCATCTGCGCCAGCAGCTCGCGCGTGAGGCGGTGACGGTGCCGCAGCGCGTGCACCAGGTCCGTGGCCCGGAAGTGCCGGCCAATGGCCAGGTTGGTGCGCGTATCGAGCCCGAAGTCCGACAGGTGCTCCTTCAGGTACGGGCGCATCGACTCGGACATCTCGCTCAGGATGATGCAGCTGTGGGTCCACAGCACCGCGTTGAGGTCCGGAGGCGGAATCTCCACCACCCGGGCGCCCGCCGCCGTCAGCGCGGCCACGGCCTCCTTGCAGCGCGCGACGACGTCCGCATCCGCGTCCTCGAAGTAGTCCCAGCAGATGCCCAGCCGCACGCCGCTCAGGTTGTCATCCCCGTAGCCCGACAGGTGATGCGGAGACTGTCCCTGCGAGACGAGGTCATGCCCGTCCGGCCCCGCGAGCAGCGAATACGCGGCGGCGACGTCGTCCACGGTGAGGCCCATGGGCCCCACGTGCCCCACGTTCCAGCACAGCGGCGGAACACCCGTCTCGGGGATGCGGCCCCACGTCGCCTTGAGCCCCACGATGCCGCACAGGGCCGCCGGGATGCGGATGGAGCCACCGCCATCCGCGCCAATGCTCAAGGGGCACAGACCCGAGGCCACGGCGGCGGCGGAGGCGCTGGAGCTGCCCCCGGTGATGCGGCCCGTGTCCCAGGGATTGCGAGCGGCGCCGTGGTGCGGATTCAACCCGATGGGGTTGATGCCAATCTCGTTCATGTTGGCCTTGCCGAGGATGATGGCGCCCGCGGCTTTGAGCCGGGCGGCCACCGTCGAGTCCGCGGCGGCCACCTGCGTGCGGAACCGCGTGCCCAGCGTGGTGGGGAACCCGGCCAGGTCGACCTCGTCCTTCAGCACCACGGGGATTCCGTCGAGCACGCTGAGCGGCCGGCCCGCGCGCAGCCGCTCGGAAGAGGCCTCCGCGGCCCGGTGCACCTCGTCTGGCTTGCGGGCGATGAACAGCCCCAGTCGCTGCTTTCCACTGTCCATCCGGGCGATGGCGTCATGAAGCCGGTTCACGACGGCCACGGGGTCCGTGGCGCCCTCGCGGTAGGCGCGCGCGTAGGCCGCGACGCTCTCACGCTCCGGAGGGTTGGCCGATGCGGCGATGGCCCGCGCGGCCTGCTCGGTGGGGGTCTGCGGCTCCGTGGCGGCCGAGCCCTGGGGCAGTGGGAGCTGGAGCGGCGGCGCATCTCCCGCCGGGAGCTCGCGCCAGCGCTCGATGCCGCTGTCCCGCGTCAGCTTGTCCAGCATCACCGACCCGACGCCGCTCTCGAGCGCGTTTACGAAAGCCTTGAGCGCCATGCCGGACACTCGGGGCGCCTTCACCGGGTTGCGTTGGTAGGTCATGGCGCCGCAGCCTATCCCCGAGCGGGCGGTATCGCATGAGCGATGGTGCCCGTCCCGCCGTCACGCATCGCCGCGCGCCTCATACCCCGTGTCCGGGACAGCGGCGGCGATGCGACGGAGGAACGGCTCGGGGTCAACGAACTGCTCCAGGTGAAGGACGCCGCCAGGTTTGTGGCCCGTGAGCACCTCGCGAGCAACCTCCGCCGCGACCCGCCCCGTCAGCACCGCCTCGCGCCGGCCCTGCAGCGCCGCCACGCGCGTCACGGGCTTGCCAGCGACGAAGCCCGTCGCCTTCGCCAGGACCGAACACACGTCCGAGCCCGCGTGGGCGCGCAGCGCCAGCCACGTTGCGGCACGCCGAAGCGGAGGCCACCGCAACAGCCGCCCCATTCCCCACCGGACAGCGAGCGCGGCCAGCGATGTCAACACAGGTGGGTCGAAGCACAGCCAGGTCGACACGGTGGGAACGGACAAGGTCCGCGCGGCGGTGCGCTGGTCCGGGAAGTTGAAGCGCCAGGCACGGCGTGGCCGCGCGTCCCCCGGGAAGTGAACCCATTGGCCGTCCTCAAACCCGTGGACACGGTGGAGTTGTCCCCGCCGGTAGACGTCGAACGGAGCAGCGAGGTTCTCCAGCGTCCACTCGATGGCCGCCGCGCCGTGGGTGTCGCCGCCCCCAGCAGCACGAAGAGGTCCAGTTGCTCCACGGAATCGAGCGAGGACACCGCCCGAGCCGCGAGCACCTGCGTGAGCCCCGGAGCCACGCCCACGCTGAGCACGGCGGAGCTCCCGCTCTGGGCCGCGATGGGCGCCAGCCGTTCGAAGGCGGACAGGGACGCCTGGGATGCCGTCACGTCCACGTAGTCGATACCCAAGCGCAGACAGTGCTCGACGAATGACGGGGTCTGCTGATCCAGGCACATCACCACCAGCGCAACGCCCGCCAGATGTGCCACGGCGTCGGACGCGGTGACATCGAGCGCTCGTGCCCGCGTCCCCTCCCCCGCGCGCCTCGCGAGCGACGCGGCCCGGGCCTCGCTCCGCCCCGCCACCACCACACGGCCAGGAAAGGCTGGGGCCAGGATGCGCACGACCTCCCGCCCCACCTGTCCGTAGCCGCCCACCACGAGGATGTCCCCTGCACGGTCCGTCACGTCCTCACCTCTGCGTCAGCGCGTTCGGGAGGGTTGTGCCGCCTGTCACGGTGGAATGCGACCGAGGTCCGTGAACATCATCTGTGCGGACCGCGCATCAATGCCCTGGCTCTCGAACATCGAAGCCTTCGTCCGCGCCGCCGAGCACGGTGACTTCACCCGTGCGGCGCGGAAGCTCCAGCTCACGGCATCGGCCGTGAGCCGGCGCATTGCCCGCCTGGAGGAGAAGCTGGGCGTCGTGCTCTTTCAGCGGACGACCTGCGCCATGCAGCTCACTGAGGACGGCCGTGCGTTCTACGACCGTTGCCAGCGCATCCTCGAGGAGTTGGAGGCCGCGAAGGAGTCGCTCTCCCGCTCCCGGCACCGGCCCGTGGGCGTGCTCCGGGTGGACGCGCCTGCCTCCTGGTTGCTGCACGATGGAAGCACTCTGGTGCGGCCCCGAGCCCCGAGGCACGTTCCACACGAACCACGGTGCCCCCCTGCGGGACGCGGCCGTGCTGGGCCTGGGCATCGCGCAGCTCTTCGACTTCATGGTGGCCCGGGAGCTGGAGTCCGGAGCGCTCGTGCCTGTCCTGGAGGCGCAGGCGGGTGCGCCCCGCCCCATCCATGCGCTGTACCCGCGAGGCAAGCACCTTCCCTCCTGCGTTCGCGTCTTCCTTGACTTCGTGGCTACGCTCTTTCACCGGTAAGCGGGAACGGCGTCGGGGGGTCCGGCGTTCGCGAACAGGAGGAGCTTCATGCACAAGGCAGATGGCGCACGGCGCACCTCAGTCGACGCAGTGCTGCGCGAGCGGTTCGGACTGACGGACTTCCGCCCCGGCCAGCGCGACGTCATCGAAGCACTGCTCGGGCCGCAAGCCGCGGCGCTCGCGGTGTTCCCCACGGGTGGAGGCAAGTCACTCTGCTACCAACTTCCAGCGCTGCTGCTGGAAGGCATCACCGTGGTCGTCTCTCCGCTGATTGCGTTGATGAAGGACCAGATTGATGCCCTGACGAGGCAGGGCATTCGCGCCGCGCGGCTGGACGCCTCGTTGTCGGTGGATGACTCCCGCGAAGTCACGCAGGCGCTGCGCGACGGCTCGCTCAAGCTGCTCTACGTGGCCCCCGAGCGCTTCAACAACGAGCGCTTCACCGCCCTGCTCCGAGAGCTGCGCATCTCCCTGTTCGCGGTGGATGAGGCGCACTGTGTCTCGGAATGGGGCCACAACTTCAGGCCGGACTACTTGAAGCTGGCACAAGCGGCGCGGGAGCTGTCAGCCGAGCGAGTCCTCGCGCTCACCGCCACGGCGACACCCTCCGTCGTGCGAGACATCTGCCAAGGCTTCGGCATCCCAGAGGAGAACGCGGTCGTCACGGGCTTCTACCGGCGGAACCTCACGCTGGAGACCACCCCGGTGCATGCCGAAGTCCGGGACGCCCTGCTCCTGGAGCGGCTGGGCTCCCGCGAGCCCGGGCCAACCATCGTCTACGTCACGCAGCAGAAGACCGCTGAACGCGTGGCCGCGTTCCTCTCCAACGAAGGACTCCCCGCCCGCGCCTACCACGCGGGCCTGGAGTCCGACGTCCGTGAGCGGGTGCAAGAGGAGTGGATGGCCTCCGCGAACGGCATCGTCGTGGCGACCATCGCGTTCGGAATGGGCATCGACAAGGCGGATGTGCGGGCCGTGTATCACTACAACCTGCCCAAGGGATTGGAGAGCTACAGCCAGGAAATCGGCCGGGCCGGGCGAGATGGCGCGCCGTCGGTGGTGGAGCTCTTCGCGTGTCCTGACGACGTCCCCAGCCTGGAGAACTTCGCGTTCGGAGACACGCCCACGCCGGAGGCGATTCAGGGCCTGGTGACGGAGTTGCTCGGCCTGGGTCCCGAGCTGAGCGTCGACATGTTCGCCTTGTCCAGCCGCCATGACGTGCGCCAACTCGTGCTGCGGACGGCGCTGACGTACCTGGAGCTTGAAGGCGTGTTGAGGCAAGGCACGCCGTACTACGCGGGTTACAAGGTGCAGCCGCTCGTGTCGATGGATGCGCTCGTGGGGCGGTTCCAGGGCGAACGGGTGCAGTTCCTTCGCGACGTCTTCGCACAGGCGAAGAAGGGGCGCACCTGGTACTCGCTCGACCCGACGGAGGTGGCGAACTCGCTCCGGCAGCCCCGTGAGCGGGTGGTCCGCGCGCTTGAGTACATCGAGGAACAAGGGCTCGTGTTGCTCCAGGTCTCCGAGCCACGGCAGCGATTCACGCGGCTGCGGCGTCAGGAGGACGTGAAGGCGCTCACGGACCTCCTCTGCCGACGTTTCCAACAGCGTGAGGCCCAGGAGGTCACGCGCGTTCGGGAGGTGCTGAAGCTCGTCACATACGCGGGGTGCCTGAGCAACGCGCTGGTCGCCCACTTCGGTCAGCAGAGGGAGCAGCCGTGCGGGCACTGCACCTTCTGCCGGACCGGAGAGGCCCAGGTGCTTCCCGCCCTGCGTCGGAGGCCCGCGCTGCCCGCGGGACTTGACGTGGCGGCCTTCCGGGCGCTGGCGGCGAAGCATCCCCAGGCGCTCGGGCACCCGAGGCAGGCCGCGAGGTTCCTCTGCGGGTTGAGCAGCCCTGCCCTGACGCGGGCGAAGCTCGGGGGGCACGCGTTGTTTGGCGCCCTGGAGGGCTGTCCCTTCACCGAGGTGCTGGATTTCTGTGGCCGCCTCCCCGAGGCGTGACGGTCCTCACCCCTTGTCGAGCACGCCCGCGCGGTAGTCGTCGAAGGCCTGCTGGATTTCCGCGCGGGTGTTCATGACGAAGGGGCCGTACTGAACGATGGGCTCACGCAGGGGCCGTGCCGCGGCGATGAGCAGCTCGCTCCGGCGGTTCCGAGCACGCACGCGAAGCCGGCTGCCCGGGCCTAGCAACGCCAGCGAGCCTTCGCGCACCGGCTTCGATGCATCCTCGGGCCCCACGTCCACCTCGCCCGAGGACACGAAGGCGAAAGCGGTGTGGTCCACCGGTGTATCGAGTTCGAAGGGACGGTCGTCCTCGAGCGCCAGGGTCAGCAGGAGCGGCTGGGTCGGCCGCTCACGCACGGGGCCGTGGAGTCCGTTCATGTGGCCCGCGATGACGCGCGCACGGCTGCCCGAGGGTGACAGGCGCTCCTCCGCGAGCTGCGCGGGAGTGTGGTCCTGGTAGGCCGGCGGGCACATCTTCTCCGCCGCGGGGAGGTTGAGCCAGAGCTGGAAGCCCGACATGAGGCCCTGCACCTGCTCTGGCATCTCCGAGTGGATGAGGCCGCGGCCCGCGGTCATCCACTGCGAGCCGCCTCCAGCGATGAGCCCGCTGTTGCCACGGCTGTCCCGGTGCCGCATCCGTCCGTCGAGCATGACCGTGACAGTCTCGAAGCCACGGTGGGGATGATTCGGAAAGCCGCTGATGTAGGCCCCCGGATCATCGGAGTGGAACCGGTCGAGCATGAGGAACGGGTCGAGGTTCCGCAGCGCGGGCTGGCCGATGACCCGCGTCAAGCGGACCCCTGCCCCATCCGTCGCGGGGATGCCTTCGAGCGTCTGCACCACATTCCGGTGTGACTTCAGGAGGACTGCAGGGGACTCCGAGCGCCGGCACCCCACGGCCGTGGCGGCCACGAGCAGGCCGGACTGGAAGAGGAAACGGCGGCGGGAGGTGGCGTTCATGAGGACCTTGCCGGAAACCGGGGTGCGTCCCTGAGCCTCCTCTGGGAAGCGACTGGAGTCCATGCACGCTGCGAGAATCGCCTCTTCCCCGGACCCGGGCCACGGAGGAAATGTGGCCAACGCCGGAAAACGATGGGCCCCAGCGTCTTGGCGACTACCTCCCGAATGAACTGCGGACCGTTGCCACCAAGAAGCGGCCCCTGGTGCGACGAGCCCTCAGGGCCACCCCTTTCAAGGTGATGGAAGAGGCGCCCTGGCGGGCGGGGTGGCAGGAGGGGTAGCGGTCGCAGAGGGCAGCGGCGCGAGGAGACGACAGCGAGAGCATCTTTCAGGGAGGACTGGCCGGAGGAAGAGTCATGGCCCTGGACGTCGTCTTCGAGCGCTTCGTGCAGCACAGCCCCTTGCCCGTCATGGCGCGGTTGCTCATGCAGCGGGCGCTGAGTGCCGAGTGGCTCGACAGCCGGTTCGAGCAGCACCGTCAGCGGCAGTACACGCGCGAGCTGCTCTTCTCCACCGAGGTGGACCTGATGGCGCTGGTGGCCCTGGGCCTGCGGCCGTCGCTGCATGCGGCGGCCCAGTCCAGCGAGGGGCTGGAGGTGTCGATGCAGGCGTTGTACGAGAAGGTGCACCACACCGAGCCGCGGGTGGTACGGGAGTTGGTGCAGTGCAGCGGGGAGCGGCTGAGGCCGGTGTTGGAGCAACTGAAGTTGCAGCAGCCGTCCTGGGCTTCGGGCTATCGGGTGCGGGGGCTGGATGGAAACCACCTGGCGGCCAGTCAGAAGTGACTCAAGCCGCCGCGGGGCTTGCGAGGCGCGGCGCTGCCGGGCCAGGCGCTGGTGGTGTACGCGCCGGAGTGGGATTGGGTGGTGGACCTGGTGCCGGCGGAGGATGCGCACGCGAATGAGCGGGCGTTGATGGGGCCGGTGTTGGAGCGAGTGCAGGCGGGGGAGTTGTGGTTGGCGGACCGGAACTTCTCGACGCGGCGGATACTCTTCGCCGTGGAGGACAAGCACGCCGCCTTCGTCATCCGCGAGCATGGCGTTTCGCCCTCGCCGACGGAGGTGGGGCCGCT
>JBKGHI010000099.1:0-27985 GCA_046520405.1 Myxococcus sp. 1LA | reverse complement strand
GGCGGGACGCACAGCGCCGGCCACCGCCGCCCCAGCTCCAGTCCCAGCCCGAGGCGCCTGCCTCATACGCGGAGGGCAAGAGGTGCGCTACAAGCAGGGGCGGGGCACATTCGCGGCGAAGGTGAAGGCCGTCGACGAGAAGGCGAAGACGTTGACGTTGGAGCGTGTCTCCGACGGCACGAAGGTTGTGCGCCCCTTTGACAAGGTGACGCCAGCCTGAGTCTGGGCCGCGAAGCGCCCTCTCCGGAGGGCGCGCTTGCTGCAAGTCGCTCAAGGGCACGAGCGACGCCTTCGCCCGATACGCCTCTGCCCGGTGCCCCGCGCTCGTCGTTACGGCGCGCCGGCCATCTCGTCGAGCTGCTCCTGGGCGATGGCGCGGTAGTGAGGCACGACCTCGACGGCGAGCACGTCCCGCATTTCCTTGCGGGCGCTGACGGGGTCCTCCTTTCGAAGGTGCTGGTACATCCGGGTCAACGCGTCCATGAGCCTCTGGGAGCCTTCTCGGATGCGCCGGACCTCCTCTCGCAGGAGGCCTACCGCGCCCTCATCCGTGGCGAGCGCAGTTTCGGCTTCGCCGTCGCTGATGCCCACCTCGGAAGCCGTGCGCTTCAGCAGCGCCTTCTCCGCAGTCGTGAGGGCCAGGCGCTCTTCTCCGATGGGAACGCGACGTGCGAGTGCGCGAATCGGGCCCCAGTCAACGGTTTCACTCACGAGCTATTTTTCCTTTGCGAGCTGCAAATCCTGCGTGTGAGGCCAAGGCTGGGGCCGTCCGCACCCCGGGGTGGGGGCTCTTGTGGGCTGTCATTGAAGCCCGCGCTGGCCGTTGTGAGTCCCAGAGGGCTTCACAGTCAGCCGAAGGTCATGTTAATTCGACGGTCCAGTCAACTAGACCTAGCCTAATCCGGGCGGCCGGTGAGGGCGAGTCTCGTTGCCCGTGAGGTCGCACCCCTTCACTCAGGAGGATTCACAGCCATGCCGAAGCGTTCGGAAGATGATGTAACGACGGAGGAGTTACCGACCCGAGTCCCCACGGTGCGTGCGCCCAGCGAGGCGCGCTTCCACTTCGAGGTGGAGGGTGTGCGTTACGAGGCGGTGCGGGAGTTGGAGGTGCGGCCGAATGGCGAGAGGCTGCTAAGGGCGGAGCGGCGCGTGGCGGATGGAGTGCTTGCCGGCCCCTGTCTGATCCGCCAGCTCACCAGCCCGTCCACGTACATTCAGCGCAAGCGGCTGTTCGAGGAGGTGCAGTTGGCCTTTCGCCTCAACCACCCCAACATCGCTCAAGTCTTCCATGTGCAGGTGGATGAGGTTGAAGACGCGGCCTACGCCATCATGGAGTACGTGGGTGGGCCCTCACTGGAGACGCTGGTGTGCGCGGCGGTGGTGAGGGGCCAGCCTCTCTCAGAGGGGTTTGGCCTGTATCTGGGAGCCGAGGTGGCGGACGCGCTGCACTACGCGCACACTCTGACGTCGGAGAAGGGCACGCCCCTGGGCATTGTCCATCGCGACGTGAACCCCCGGCACATTGCCCTGGGCCTCCATGGCGAGGTGAAGCTATTGGACTTCGGTTCGGCGTACTCGCTGCTGGTGGGGCGCGAGGAGTCGCCGGAGAATCTGCTGCGAGGCGACGTTGCATACGCCAGCCCGGAGTACCTGCGCAAGGAGGGGCTGACCGCGCGCTCCGACGTCTTCAGCTTGGGCGTGCTTCTGGTGGAGCTGCTGACGGGCAAGCATCTTTTCGAGGTGCAGGACGTCCCGTCTGTGCCTGCGAATGAGAGCCCGCTCCGTCTTGAGTCGCCGTCCTCGTTGCCGCTGCACCAGATGCAAGGCCTCATGGAGTCCTTCGGCCCGGACGTCGTCGAGAAGGCGGTGGCAGACCTCGATGGCGACATCAAGGCGGTGTTGCACACCGCCCTGCGCCTCAACCCCATGGATCGCTTCGAGACGGCGGCGGACATGCGCGATGCCCTGCGTGGCGTGGCCCAGTCGTGGCCCACGGGACCCTACGGGCGCGCGGACGCCATGAAGGAGGCGGCACGCGTGGTGTCCGAGGGCGGGAAGCTGCGCGACCAAGTCGAGTTCGGTGAGGCCGGCTTCTACCCGGAGGGGTTGGAGAAGCACGAGCTGGATGCACTGAAGAAGGGGTAAGTCGCCGATGCTCTGCTTTCGTGTGTCCCGCAATGGCCAGCACCTCACCACCGCAGGGTTGTCGGCCTTCGGAGTCCTCCACACCATTCTGTCGTGGGTGCGCCGCCCCGACGACGAGTCCCGCGACGTGCCTGAATTGACGCTCCATGTGGGGGGCTCAGAAGGTAGGGAGTACCGCGAGCACCTGACTTGGTGTGACGCGAACATCCGCGCGGGCGATGTCCTCACGGTGGAGGTGCGTGAGGACTTGAAGGCTGACCCTCCCAGGGAGAGACGCCTCGATCCGGAGGCGGGGCTGGATGATGTGGCCCGCCTTCAACTGAGAAAGAAGGCCCTGGTGGCGCAGCTCGCCGACGTGAACGAGGAGTTGGCGGAGCGCGGCGCGGCGTAGCGGGGGGCCTCCTCCTTCGGATGGGGAGGCGCTGCGTCATCGCCGGGGTCCGCTCGGATTGGGGGCGCGCGTGCTCCAGCGCAGGGCTCCGAGGCATGGGGCCTCTGCCGGCTAGGCCTGCGCCCTTCTCGGAGACGCCCGAGCGCCGGCTGCAAGCGGCCTGGCGCCGGGGCGAGGGCGGCCACCTTCCTCCCAGGGAGATGCTTCAGCGGGCCAGCTCGGTGGTGATGCGGACGAGAGCGTCCAGCTTCGCCGCGTCGAGCTTCCGCGCGAGGAAGAGCAGGCGGCGCAAGGTGACGTCATCCTCCGGGCGAGTCCGAGCCCCGCTGTCGGCGGATTCGGTGAGGCCCATCAGGTCCTCCGGGGAGACCATCAACTCAATGCAAAGCTTCTTCAGCGTCTCGACGCTGGGAATCATCTGCCCGCGTTCGATTCTGCTGTAGACAGCAGACGCCAGCCCCACGCGCTCCGCGACTTGGACCTGCGTCAAGCTCATCTGCTCCCGAGCGAGGCGGGCGATAGCGCCAAGGTGCGTTGCAAGCTGTTCATTCATAGGTACAAGGAAGTATACCCGAATTGCTAGTTGTCATGGGAGCACCATTCCATCAGCGCACGTCCGGCAGAAGCTGGACGAGGGCGAGCGCCTGGTGCGCATCCAACTGGCGCACACGACGCAGCAAGGCCTCCTTGGCGTCAGCGACGGCGTCAGGTGGCAGCGAGGCGGGGTAGCCCAGTAACTCGTTGGGAGTAGCGCGCAGGGCGGTGCACAGACAGTACAGCGTCTGGACGCTGGGGAGCCCTCGCCCTCGCTCGAGTCGACTGTAGACTACGGGGGAGATGTCGATGAGGTGGGCCACGTCCACCTGCGTCAGGTTGGCACGAAGGCGGGCGGCGCGCAGGGCGTCGCCGATGATGCTGCGCAAGGGACGGGAGGACTCCTTCGGAGAGGCGACGCCGCGGACGTCAGGATGGATATACATTCTTAGAAACTGTACCTGATAGTCTAGTTGACTTCACCTTGAGAAGTGGCTGGAGCTCCTTGGGGCGGTGGTTGGAGGTGGGAGAAGACTTCGCGCGATTTCCCCGGGCTTCTGGTACCTTGGACCGGCGTCGGGGAGGGAGCTGCATGCGCGTGGCCGAGGTCCTGCTGTCCTACAGAGCCTTCAGGAGGACGCTATGAGGGACAACGGCCCCCCTGCCGTGCTGTCCCCTGGGGACGTGGTGAAGGGCTACACGGTGGTGAAGCAGCTGGACCAAGGCGGCTTCGGTACCGTGTACCTCGCGACGAACGACGGCCAGTCCTGTGCCTTGAAGCTCGTGGAGAGGCAGCGCGTGGATGGGCGGGCAGAGAAGGAAGTCTCCATCCTCTTGCGGTTGACGCACCCCAACGTGGTGGGGCTTCGCGGCTTCTCCTACTGGCAGGCTGGGGAGCGCGACTACGCCCTCATCGCCATGGAGTACGTGGACGGGCGGAAGCTGAGCGCGTGGGTGAAGGAGGAGAACCCCTCGGCTCGGCAGGTGGCGAAGGTGACGCTCGACGTGGCGCGGGCGCTGGCGGCCTCGCACGAGGCAGGCGTGGTGCACCGGGACGTGAAGGACGCCAACGTCATGGTGCGCGACGCGGATGGCCTGGCGGTGCTGGTGGATTACGGAATCGGGGACTACAAGGGCGCGCCCTCCGGTGTCACCCAGTCCATGCTTCCCCCCGGAACGATGGAGTACCGGCCCCCCGAGGCTTGGCTCTTCCTGCAGAGGCACCTCGGCCAGAGGGGCTTCCGCTATGTGTCGGTTCCCTCGGACGACGTGTGGGCCCTGGGCGTTGTCCTCTATCGCCTCCTCACTGCGAGGTGGCCCTTCAACGAGGCGACGGACGAAACCTATGTCGAGGGTGTCATCAGCAAATCACCCATGCCACCTCACGTGGCCAACCGTTTCGTCCCGGAGCGGCTGGGCATGTTGTGCATGCGGCTGCTGGAGAAGGACCCTGCTGCCCGTCCCGACGCGCGCGCTGTTTGTGCGGCGCTGGAGGAAGTCCTGGCCGAGGCGGAAGGGGAAGCCTGGGACACTCCCTTGTGCGACACGTATGGCCCGAATTCGGCCACCACCGAGGGCGAGGTCGACAAGTTCGCGCGGTGGGTGAAGGTCCCCTTGCGCCAGATGCGCCGTGGCAAGGTGCCCGGGCCGGAGCTGCCCGGCGCAGGCCCGCCCGTGGAGCCACTACCCCAAGCTTCTCCGGTGGCTACTGCTACGCGGCCTGTGGAGGCGCAGTTGCCGGGCTTGGCGCTCGAGGCCGGGGTGGGGGCGGAAGACGCAATGGAGGCGGGCGCCGCGCTGCAAGCGGCGCCTGTGGCCTCCCTTGTCGATGCAGGGCGGCGCTCGTTCCTCTCGCGACTGAGGATGGGGCGTGTCCTGGGGACGGGGCTTCTGGCAACGGCCCTCGCGTCTGGGGCGTACTTCTCGCAGCGGACGGCTCCACCGCAGCCGCAGGCCGACCCCGGCCAAGAAGTAGCGGCATATGCAAAGAAACCTCAAGCTGGCCAGGCCGCAGCTCCCATCGGGCCGGAGGCCACACCTGCGGCCGTCGCTCCCCCCGCGACGCTTCCCGAGGTGACTGCAACCGTGACGACCACCCAGAATGACACCGCTTCCTCCTCACCAGTGCCTGCGAAGAAGGCATCGAGGAGCGTCCGCACTGCCCTGGCGACGACGGCCCTCTGCGGCGCGCAGGCCTGCTCTGGTCCGCAGGTGCGCCCCGCTCCGGATCCTGAATCGTGCCCGGCAGGCTCTGTGGAGGGCATGAGGAAGCTGGGCATGAAGATTGGGGACGACGCGGGGGCGGGTTTCATCCGCGGAGACCAAAAGTACGTAACGGTGAGGGAAGGCACTGCGCAGATTATCCTGGGCTCGGACAAGGCCACTCTGTCTGGGCGGCTCATTATTGCCGACCGCGTCTATGTCCGCCTGACTCGGGCGCGGTTTCGCGGAGAGAGCTTCCCTGTATGCCTGGAGGTGCTGGACACCTCGAACAACCGAGGACTGGAGGTAGAGGGCGGCGGAGGGGATACCGGTAAGGCGCGCGTGTACTCTGGCGTCATGGTCAAGGCAGTGAGTGAGTTTGAATGACCTGTCGTTGCTGGGCAGGCGCCCGTGAGTCGCCAGCGGTGTCGCCGCTGTTTGGTAGGGGAGACGTCGCGTGCATCATTCCGTGTCGGCCGTGCTGCTTTTCCTCCTTCTCGCAGGGGAGGGGACGGCCCTAGCGCAGTCGCCCTCATCCACCGTGGGACTGAGCGTTCGACGAATCGAGCTGGTCTCGGACGATACTCAGCTGGCGGCTGAAGTGGCGGTGAGCCCAGGGCTCTCGACAGTGTTCATCTTCGATTCGGAGGTGAGTCGAGAAGGGGTGACGCTCGAGGGGCGCGAGCGCTTCTCGGTCGTGGATGCGGGCCTCAGTACGTTGCTGCGCTTGGTTCCTTCAGAGCGATTCAATGCGGGAGATCGGCTCAAGTTGACGGTGCGCTTTCAAGATGGTGCGGCCCCAGCGAGTGCGACGTTTGTCCTGGTCGCGCACCCTGCACGGTCGGAAGCGCTCATCGAGGTCTATCGGCGCAAGAGGAGCGTCGAGACATACCAGGAGGAAGTCCGCCAAGCGCGTCTCGAGGCTGAGCAATGCCGAGAGGAGAATGAGCGCCTGCGCGCGGAGCGAAGTGCTCCTGATGGGCTGGCGGGACTCATCTCGACGGAAGTCCTCAGCGGGCGAGGCGTTGAATTCCGCGACGTGTCCAAAGGGGTAACCCTGGCCCCAGGAGGAGCGGCAGGCAAACACCGTGTCCATACATACCGCACAGCTCGCAGGGTGGCTGTTGAGGTCACCCTCGTTCACGCTGGCGACGCCCAACCGTGGACAGCAGCAGGTGCGACGCTCCGGGGCAAGGCCAACGAGGAGCTGAAGGTGCTTCAAGTATGGCAGTCCGGCCCCGTCGCCCCGGGCTCGGATACCCGGCGCGTGGTGGTAGAGGCTGAGGCAGCATCCGAGTCCCCGCAAGGCCCCTTCACGCTCAAGCTTTGGGACACGGATGGGCGCCGCACCGTCACCCTGGGCAACGTCACCTTCCCTTAACCTTACGAGCACTACCTCCAAGTCCTTTCGTGGGTTTCCTGCATTGGGGCTTGTGCCGAAAGCCAATCTAGGGTCCAATGAACTATACCTATTGGTCTAGTCCATTCTGGCGTTCCCTGGAGGCGATGTGTTCCTCACTGTGCTGGAGTGCGCGCGCGTAACTGCGCGCTTCCTTGGTGGCTGCGGAGAGCGCCCGGAGGGCGACGCGCCTGAGCCGCCTTCCTAGCTCCACTTCGAAACATGCGTTGGGCTCTCGCGCTGCGCCAAGGACCTCCCGCACCGCCATGTGAGGCGCGTGCTGGCGGTCGTCGTGCGCCGAGTGGCCGTCTGCGCTTCGTCGGGCCGCGTACCTGACGGGCGCTGAGGAGCCCTTCCTCAGTCATCCCAATTCGCGTTTGGAGTCATGAGCGGAGCCGGGCCTTGCCCTGGCGCCGTGACGTTACACGTCTGCCTGCTGTTGAGACTGCGCTGGGGCTTCCTGGCGCCGTGACGTGACTCGTCTGTTTGTCGCTTCGCCCGGCCGGCCTGCCGGCGACTCCCGCAATGCAATGCATTCACCCCCGCAGCCCGGCGCCCTGCCGGACTGAACGGGAGGCCTCTGTCTATTGCCCCGCCTTCGGGGCCTTCACAGGAGACGTCGATGTTCATGCGTTGGGCCGTCGTGTTGCTGCTGGTGCTACCCGGAGTGGGGTGGGCGGAGGAGATTGCCTATGAAGACGACCTGGCGAAGGTCGAAGAAGATACCGTCCTCCTTGAGCCAGAGATGGACGAGCAGCTCGAGCCCTCCATGGACGAGGGGGACGCCCTGGTGGAGGAGGAGCCGGCTTCGTCCAGCTCGGGCTCTGGCTGGGCGAACCGGCTGAGCCTGGAGACCACGACATGGGCGCTTCTGCCGCGGAGAGGGGCGGGGACGGATGAAGGCTTCCTGCAGCTCCACCCACGGTTGGAGGTCGTCAAGCCAGGCTTCCTTCAAGTCGAGCTGGGCGCTCGGGTGCGCCTGCGCATGTGGGGCGGAGAGGCGGGGGGCAGTCTGGTGCGCAACGAGGACTGGGACGAGCTCTCCGACTGGGGCCAGGTGGTGCAGAACCTGATGGTGGGAGGCGACGCGCCGAACTTCGTGTGGGTGGGAGCCCTGGAGTCGTACACGCTGCTGTCCGGGCACCTGGTGCGCCGCTACAACAACCGGGGCAACCCCGACTACCACCCGGCCGGCGCGGTGGTGACAGGCATGCTGAGGCCCCTCTACGTCGAGGCCTTCGCCTCGGACGTGCTGGGCGCGCGGCTGATGGGGGCGGAAGTCGTGCTGGACGTCCAGCACATCCTCGCGGGCCGCCAGCCGTACCCCATGCAGTACACGCTGGCGCTGTCCGCGGTGCATGACTGGGGCAAGGCGGGAGGGACGTCGGAGCCGATGACGTTGGCCCACCTGGATGGGACGGCCATTCTCGTGCGGCGCCGCAATCCCGAGGGGGGCTTCGAGCTGCAGGCGAATGCGGGCTGGGGCGGACGTCCCGGAGAGGGCGGTGCGTGGGGCGCGGTGGCGGGGCTGGGCGCGGAGTACCTGACCTCGAGGATGGACCTGCGAGCGCGCCTGGAGGGGCGCCTCCAGCGTGGAGGCTTCCGGCAGGGCGCCTTCGGCCCGGACTACGAACTGGCGCGCTTCCAGGTGGCGGGCCCGACTGCCCTGCCGCAGGCGGACGCGCCCTTCCCGGACGGGTACTCGGCCTACGGCGAGGTGATTCTGAGCTGGGATGCGGAGAGCCTGAGCGTGCTGGGGCAGCGCCACTTCCGGCTGACAATGGGCACCGAGGTTTTCAACTGGGGCCGGGTGGACGTGGACGGCCGGCTGGAGACGCAGCTCTTCCACCGCAACCTCTCGGTGGGGGTGGGCGGCGTGGCGATGGGCGCCGGCCAGCCAGGAGCGCGCTATCTCGCCTCGGCCGAGGCGCGATGGCGCTTCCTGGGCGGGAAGCTGTACGCGGTGGGGCAGGGGGGCACGCTGCTCTTCCCGACGGCGGAAGGGACGCTGCGGCCAGGCGCCTTCGCTTCGGTGGGGCTGGGGGTGGACAATGCGCGCTGAGCGGCGTTGGAGCAGCGGGTTTGGCCTCGCGTTGGTGGTGGCCCTCCTGGCCTCCGGGTGCGCCGCACTGCCCGCGAGGCCCGGCCAGGCGGGCCGTGGTGCGGCCCTGGCCTTCAGTCCCCTCTCCGTGCCCTCCCAGGCGGCGAGGAGCGCGGCGACGGGTGTGTACCAGGGAGAGGCGTCGGACTCCGCGGATGGGCCGCCCGAGACGGCGCCGATGGGCTATCGGCGAGTGCCCATCGGCAATGCCGTCAACGGGAAGGGGGCGCGGGGCTCGAACGGGGAGGGCGGCACCTTCGTTTGTGGCGGCAAGGCCTTGCCCTCGGGCTGGCCCCGCCTGGACTCCAGCCGTGAGGTGCTGGCGCCCTTCCTCGCGTGTGCCTCGCCCGCGGAGTTCGTGGCCATGCAGCGCGGGGTGGACATGGCCGCGCTGGTGCAGTCCCTCACGGCCTGGGATGCAGTCCGCCTGGGCGCCTTGGGGCCTCTGGACGAACACGCCTCGGCCGTCCTCAGTCGCAAGCGCGCGGACTTCATCGTCACGTCCGTGGAGAAGTACGGCGTGCCGTATGCCGAGGTGTTCGCCCTCTTCGTCCTCCACTCGGCCTTCGACGACGAGCTGCGTGAGGTGGTGCAGCGGCTGGCCCGTGACAAGCAGCTTGGGGACACGCTGGGCGCCATGGCCGCTGTCCGCGAGGAGCTGAAGCGGCGAGGCATGGAGCTGGGGACCTTCCCGGAGCGAGGAGAGAAGGCCGGCGACGTGCTGCGCGGGCTGGGGCGAGCGGGCAGGGACATGCTCTCCAGCACCTTGGTGAGCGGTGAGGCCCGGTACACGGAGCTCATGGCGATGCGTGGGCAGATGCCGTCGCCCTACCAAGCAGCCATCGATGAGGTGGAGAAGGCCCTGATGGAGAGGCACTACTCGCCGGGAAGCGTCTCGGCGGGGGCCTTTGACTCTCTGACCTTCGGAGTGCCGGTGGGCTTCTACCACCTGGCGGTGGGGACGGGGCACGGGGCGTACTCGCTGGCGCAAGGCAAGTACGAGCAGGCCACGCGCGAGCTGGCGCCGGCCGCGCTGGCGGTGGTGGTGTACGCCGGGGGCAAGGGCGCTCGGGCCCTGGTGGAGGCGCGCGGAGGGTTGCGGCGGCTCCAGATGCCGGCGCTCGACGTGGCCGGCATGAAGGCGCTGATGGCGCGCCTGGAGGAGCAGCTCGGCATCACCGCCGCGCGCGACTTGCTGCGCTACCTCCAGGCGAGCCGCGAGGGCGCGCTGGTGGCCGCCGAGTGGGGTGAGGCAGGGCTGCTGGCGCTGTACGAGGCGCGCGGAAACCCCGCGAAGGCGCAGGCGGTGCTGATGGAGGCGGCGAGCCGCGAGCCCGCCCAGTCCGTAGCCACCAGGGGCTCTGCAGGGAAGCGGCCCGTCAACCTGGACCTCTTCGAGCAGAACGCCGAGGTGTCCGCCGCGGAGGCGCAGGCGGCCAGCCGCGAGTCGTCCGGGGCTGCGGCGACGAGAGGAGGCGCGAGTCGCGAGTCCCCGCAACCTGCGGCTTCACGGGGCGCAAGCGGGAATCGGTACGTCAACCTGGACCTTTTCGCGCAGGACGCCAAGGTCGGCGCAAAGGAGTCCGCAAGGGCCAAGCTGTTCCAGGCGGAGCTGGAGTCCTCGGGGCCCCGTCTCCCGAAGGACGTGAAGCTGCTGAAGGAGATGGCGCCCAAGCTGAACGAGCCGCCGCCGGGAGTCGAGAAGGGGGCTCCGCTCTGGCAGGAGTACGTTGCCTACCGCAAGAGGCGGCTGAAGGAGATTCGGGACGGTGACGCCGTCAAGGGCCCCCTGAAGTGGGAGGGCTACGGGGGGATGCGCGCCTACTATGCTCGGGGCATGGCTTTCGAGAGGACCATGATCGCCATCCTGGAGGCGGACGCTGCGTTGCCCCGCGCACAGCGGCGGTGGCTCGGCGACTTCGAGCGGCCCCGCATCGAGACGCACGTGGGCGTGTCGAAGGTGGACTTCCGGTACGCCGACGTCCTCGTCATCGAGGAACGTCCCCCACCGGGCCAGCCACCTCGGGTGGAGACGTTCAGCTTCAAGAGTCGAAACTTGGCCGCCCTGGGAGAAGATGCGCTGCCTGTGCAGGTGAATACGGACGCCAGTAACGCAATGAAGTTCTACGGTGGAACGCTGAAAATTCTTCGGGACGGTATGCGACAGCAGGCGAATGTGAAGCGAGTGCGCCTTGTCTATGAGGGCGGAGAGCTGTTGCCCGAGAATCGAAGCGGGCTGGATAGTGCGGCCATGGACGCGCAGAGTTCGATTCAGGGCGTGGAGGTACTGTTCCAATGAAAACGCTGACCTTGCATGACTTGGACAAGGAGAACAATTTTCGTTTCACTATGGACGGGACCTATGACCCAAGGAATGGCTTGGAACAATCTGTCGTGCCATTTCTGGAATCCTTGGAGTCGTATGCAGACGGATGGATGCCGACATTCGTCAAGGCCAGTCGGACGCGCAAGTACTCCCGAGAAGCGGTAGTCCGTGCGCTGGAAGAGCGGCGCCAGGAGTACGGGACGATCATCGGGCTTGTTCGCCCAGAGGAGCCCGCCGTGTCGTTGGTTCTCAACCTCGGGCCTGCGCGGGAACGGCCCATGCTGAAGGCCAGTCTTAGCGTGCAGCCACTCACGTTTTTTGGTGAGGTGGAGCGCTGTCGCAACTTCGCGCAAGCCGCTCGGGCCTGGGCCTCCCAGTATCCGACGGACTATGCGGTGGCACACAGCGATGCCGATATGCATCTCGCGAAATTCCCCTCGTTCGGTCGCGAAAGGGATACGTGGATGCGGGATGGATTCGACAAGATTTATGAGCTGTTCTGGTTGAACATCTTCGGCCCCAAATTGGTGGCGTCCGTAGGTCGAGAGCGGATGCTCTCGACGCCTGCGCACCTCGTGGAGGAACTTCCCAATGGTTCCGTCCTCTTGTTGCTACGGCCTACTGCCGCCGACTTTGACAGTGAGGAGTCGCGTGTCGTGCAGGCCCGCGCGCATGTCCACCTGCGGCCCGACCTCGACTTCGACACCGTGTTGCGCACGTTGAAGGAGCGCAGTGCTGCATTCGTTCCCGTCGAGCCGCGCTTCCATCCGGACGTGGCGCCGCTCTTGACTCGGCTTACGGATGAGTCCGGTGTCACGACTCGACAGCGGAAGATCGCCGAACTCAACGCCTTCCAACCTCCTGTGCCGGAAGAGTGGCTCCCTGTCGCTCATCCCTCGGACGTGGCAAATCCGGAGCGCGTCCTCGAATCCTACGGAGACTTGTCCGAAGGGCTTGTGGCTGTGCTTCACACGGAGGTGCCCTCCATCATGGAGGAGACGCCTGAGTCTCTGACGGACCTCGACTTCCACTTCTGGAAGACCCATTTCCCCGAGCGCTACACGCGCGATGTCCTCGACGGACACACGATACCGGCGTTAGGCGCCTACCTAGGGGACGTGCTGGTGCGGCGACTGGGAGGGACGTGGGTGCTGCGGCAGAAGATGGAAGAGTCCCAGGTGCGGGTGGGCAAGCGCGTCTGGCTGCCCTTCCTCCGCGCCCGCCGGTACATGCAGTCCCGCCAGTCGCTACTGGACTACTCCCTCACGCAGTTCTTCCACGAGGTGGAGCGGTACCGGCCCTGAGTTCGAGGGCTGTCCTCGTCGCCCGGACCGATAGAGGCTGACGGTCAACTTGAAGCCGAGAGCGATGGGCCATGCATGACATCGATGTTCGCAACGCCCTGTGGGAGCAACTCCGCGCCGCGCATGCCGGTGAGGACGACACGCGCCTGCTCGACGAGTTCGGGCTGGAGCACGGTGACGTCCGCGTCGATGTCGTGGTGATCGACGGTGAGATGCACGGCTACGAACTCAAGAGTGAGCGCGACACCCTAACCCGGCTACCTCGTCAGGTGGCTGCCTACGGCGCCGCACTGGACCGCGCGACGCTCGTCGTCGCGGAAGGCCACCTGGCCAAGGCGTCGGCTCTTGTGCCGGAGTGGTGGGGATTGAGTATTGCGCACTCGGTGGCGGGAGGTGCGGTGCGTGTCGAAGCCCACAGGTTCGCAGCGCGAAATCCGGAGCAGCAGATGCTTTCGGTTGCCCGGCTGCTCTGGCGCTCTGAGGCTCTCAATCTGCTTGAGGAGGTCGGAGCCGCGCGGGGCGTGCGTAACAAGCCCCGCGCGGTCCTCTACGGGCGGCTCACAGAATGCCTTGCGCCTGATCAGCTACGAGCCCAGGTGCGCCGGGCATTGAAGTCGCGAACACGATGGCGAGCTGGCGAGCAACGAACATGAGGTAATGGTTCGTTCCCGCTCGCTAGGGCTGGGAAAGTTCCGGGCTGGGCTTTAGCTCGAGCATTAGGCTTACGGCCTCATGCTCATCCGCAAAGTTGTTCGGAAACATTGCCGCCAACCAGCCAGCAGAGGGATAGAGGTCGTCTTTCGAGTGCTCCCTTCCGGCGGTCGCATTTCGGTCCACGAAAAACTGTCCAGCCTCACGTGGACCCATGGGCTTGAGCGTTTCGACATCGCTCATCAAGACGGGGGCCCCTGCTTGAACCGCAATATGCCTCCATTGGGCTGAACGTCGGTCAACTCGCCAATCTCCACAGTGCCATCGACACGGCGAAGAAAGACCACCCTCCCCACTGCTTGCAATGCGTTGACCAAAGTTAGCGCCACAAAACCTCCCAAGAGCTGGTGCCGGCAACGAGTGCTGATGGTTCCTCACCCGGGGACCATGCTGCAAAGACTACTCGGTTCCTCCCCGCGGGTCCCAGCCATTCTCCGAGGGGAATCTTCCTCGGAGAGCAAGCAAGGTGGCCGAGTCGTATTAGGCCCGTGAGGCGGGCGGCGTCAGTGACAGCACCGCCCCAAGGGCCCATGTCCACAGCGGGCGCCAGTCAAAGCCTGGAGCAGCCTTCGCCTCGTGCTGTGCCACGGCGGCATCCAGAGACATCCCCGGTGGCAGGTGCATCGTTAGGACATGTGCGGACCGCCCCTCGCTCGTGAGCGCCTCGATACACAGGCGCCAAAGGTGGGGCTCCGACTCTTCGACGATGAGGAGGTCGGTCGCCGTCCACTTCACCCGATTGCTATCGGACAGCTCAAGGCCGGCCTCTGGTGGAACGGCGAGGTGGAGTCCTCGGTGCGGAAGTCGGAGATCATCCGTCCGGTACCCGTGCAGCTCCATGGTGCGCAGTTGGGCGGCCAACGTCGCAGGCACAGTGCGGGTGTCTCGGCCCCCATCCTCCCATGCCAGTCGCAACCAGTACTGGATGGCGCCGCGGCTGAGTGTCGCCTCCAGCTCTGGGTGAAACGACAGGGCCACGTACAAGGCCTCCTGGTAAGCAGCATCGTCGATGGCATCACGAAGACGCCGATGGCCGGTGCGTCGGGCTGCTTCTTCGAGGGCCACGAGTGGCACCGTCGAAAGGACGTAGGCTGCATGTGGGATGGAGAGGGTCCCGGACTTGATGTCGCGATCCACGGCTTCCAAGGCCGCATCCGCGCCACCGAGGGCCCAGTACCGCCGGCTGTCTTCTGGGATGGGGGATGCTGTGAGGATTTGCATGGTGTCAGTCCACCTTCGTCGGAGAAAGGCGCCTACTCGAATTGGTAACCCGCAGCTTTGGCTGCGGTCACCAGCGGGTGGTTCTCTTGGGGCGACAGGGGCCCGACCTCATCTGGGAGGAGGACCGCACCATCCTCCTGGATGACGACCACGCTGCCTCCTCGGCGCGCAATGATTCCACGCCGCTCCCCAGCTTCCTCGCCATCCATGAAACGCATGAGGCCGATGAGCCCGCTGCTCTCGGCCGCGGGGGAGCCGGGCTTTGCCCACCAGATGGGCAGTTCGGACAGCGCAGCATATGCCTGTTCCCGTTCATCCCAGTGCTCCAGGAAGTACGCACCTGCCAGCCGGCGGTATTCGTCCATCGCAATTTCGTGATTCGTACTGGGCCGCTCTTGGTGCTTCAGCACGTGGACGGGCACCCAACCCTTCTCGGTCCGCGCCCACGCGGCTAGGCCGTCGTGCTCTTGCAGTTGGGCCGGGGAGGCCGCCATTTCGGAGTCTGTCAGCATCCGCTCCCGGTTGAGGGTGAGCAGCGCCCAGCGGAAGTCAGAGGCCTCGAACACACTGCCGTTCAGCTCGCTCTGGACCCTCTTAGGCATTGGGCATTCCCCATGCGGCCTGAAGGAGTCGCCGCTCACCGTGGGGACAGTAGCGAGCCCTCCATGGGGCGTCGAGGAGCTACCGGCCGCCCGGATCTCCCCCCTGGGTGGTATGGACCAAGAGGCCGTGCTCTGCCTTCGAACGCGCCGCACCCGAAGGCGTGGACAAGCGGCTTCTGGAGAGTCTCTACCCGCGGGCAGAGACAGAGGCGTGCGGGCACGGCGCGATTCTGCGAGGCAGTCTTCGGCGCTCAGAGAGAGACTCACCAAGAGCCGGAGTGCCCGCTTGACGAGGGGAGTGGGGAGGGCGGCATCATCCCGGCATGAGTCAGGCCTCTCCTCCTCAACCGCTTTCGCCTCCTCCTCCGCAGCCGGCGCCGTCGAAGGGGATGTCCGTCCCGGCCATTCTCGTCGGCTCCTGCTTCGGGCTGGCCCTCATGGGCTGGGTCATGAGGCTCGGCTATCCTGGATCCGTGTTGGGGTTGTGCGCCCTCGCTGGGTGCATCGCAATTCTCAGGAAGAAGGACTCCAAGCACCGCAGCGCTGCCGTCATTGGCGCAATTGCTTCCGTCTTCGTCTTCATTGGCGCCATCGGGAACGGGAACGAGAATTCCCGCAAGGAGGCTGCGGTGGCGGCCTCCATCGAAGATGCTCGGCAAAAGGCAGCCGCGAGTCGCGCTCATGAAGAGGACATGTCCGAGCGCATTGCGACGCTGGCCGCGTCGTCGGCTCCCCAAGAAGCGGTCGACCTCTGCAACAGCTTTGGGGACCTCCGGGACATCCCCGAGAAGAGCCGTGCGCGGTGTGGCGAGGCGTACCTAGCCAAGGGCCGCGAATCGCTGGCCGCCGCGAAACCCGCTGAGGCCGTTCCCCTCCTGGAGAGGGCGAGTGCCCTGGCTCCGGGCAACGCAGACGCGGCGACCACGCTTTCGAGTGCGCGGGAGCTGCGTGGCAAGGAGGACTTCAAGACTCAGGGGCCGGAGGTCTCCGCCAAGCTGGCGCGGGCGTTGGCCCATGCCAAGGCGAAGGAATGGGAAGAGGCGGAGACGGAACTGAACGCTGCTGACGCCACACTGAAGGCATTCGAGGGCCTCGAGGTCGCGAAGTCGAAGGAGTGGAGCACCCTGTCGGGCCAGGCCGCCCAGCAACGCAAGCGCATCCAGCCGGGGCTGGAGAAGCTCCAGCTCCAGCGCGAGGCCCAGAAGCTGATGGTGGAGATGCGCGGGGAGAAGCCTATGAACTCACCGTGGGATGGTTCCGTGCCGGAGGTGGAGCGGTACCTCAAGAAGGTGATGAATGACCCCGACTCCTATGAGCACGTCTCGTCGTCGGCTCCTGTTGCGCGCGATGCCTTCTGGATTGTGAAGAGCTCCTTCCGGGGAAAGAATGCCTTCGGCGGGAAGGTCCTCAACACGAGGTACTTCTTCATTCAGCAGGGGCAGGTTGTCCGCGTGGCGGAGGAATAGGGCGGGTTGTCCACCTCGGCACGAAGGGGAGCGCCTCTTCATGCCACCTTTCTGTTCAACCTTGTCCCTGCAGGTGCAACGGCTGGGACAATGGCCGCTGAAGCAACGCTCTGCGTTTGATGGACCTCGCAAGCCATGAATCATGATCCGATGCTGCACCCTGAGTCTCGCGCCCGATGGCTGCAGGCCGCCATTTTGTATGTGTGCCCTCTTGGACTAGTCGCGGCGCTTGCGACGTCGTGTAGTCGCGGCGAGCCCGGACCTCCGGACTTGCCGCAGCAGCCAGACCAGTGGGTGACTTCGATTGCGCTGGACGCTGACAGTAAGGCTCGGCACGTCGGACAAACTAAGGACTACTTGATAACGGAAGTCACCGGGGTTGAGGCGGTGAACGGACTGCGGTCGGTCAGCGTGGGAGACGACATCGCTGGCGTCCGAATCGGTGCTATCCGGTGTTCGTTCCACGGGCGGGATGCGAGCTACGGGGGCGATCAGTACATGTGGCGGGGGCGCTGGGCGTGTTTGGCGGGTAGGAGCAAGGAAGAGGTCGAAACGGCCGTAGCGGAGGACGGCACGAAACGGTTCGACTACATCCACGCAGCCCCCATTCGGATGCAGGCGGAGTGAGGCGGACTGGCCGGGAGGAGGCTGTGATGGCTGCCGATTTGGCCACGAGCTTCTGACTCCCCTCTCGAGGCGTCCGTGCTGGATGCTGAAGCCTCCTAAGACGAGGCACCCACTGCCCCGCGACGGTTGCCCTTCACCTTGCCGAGGGGAAGTGGCTGCAGTTGCCGCCCACGTGACGGGTGCTCGTTCACACGTTGCCGCTCGTGCCAGGCGGCAGCGCTGCCCCTCCTCGGAGCACCTGCGCAGCCGTGGGCTGGTCGCGGCGGACTTCTGCGCGGGCCTCTGGACGGCTCAGTACAGGAGCCGGCGAACGCGGGCGCATCCTCCGGCCGTCCTTCCTTGCCCGGCCGGAGCCACTACGGCGCGTGGGCAAGAGCAGAGAGGCGGGGCAGGGGGCCATGCCGAGGACTCGGCCAAGAGCTTCTGAGAGTCGTCTCGGAGAGTCTGCGCCGCGCGACGAAATCGAGAATACCGAGTAACGGCGAGCCCTTTTTCGCTCTCTCGGTTAACAGGTCGCCTATTTCGGCATTCTGAAAGAGGGAAATGGCGTAACCCTGGAAGGTACGACATCGAAAGCCCGGGATTGTCAGAATCGGCTGCCTGCGGTGGTTAACAAAACTGTTAACCACTCTCGGCCTCTCTCTCCCCAGAACGGGTGAAAGAGCGGTCCAGAGAGCCCAATCAGCAGCGGAGGAGAGGGGGCATCTCGCTCTGCGGGGTTGAGAGCCGAGAGGGCCCTCTTCAGCACCGCGAGCCAGAATCCCTTGGGATTCAGCGGCTTAAGCACGAAGGCCCCGCGATATGCATCGCGAGGCCCGTGTTAAACAAAAAGGCCCTGCCAGTTGGCAGGGCCTTTCAAGTAGCTCCCCGACGTGGACTCGAACCACGGACCTAGTGATTAACAGTCACCCGCTCTACCGGCTGAGCTATCGGGGAATATGTCGTCCCGGCGGAACCGCGTTGCCGTGATGAGGCGCTTTCTAGAGAATGGTGCCCGCTCTGTCAACAGTCCCTTTTGATCCGTTCTCCCGGCTCCGCTTCCAGCCCTGGTCCGCACTCGACGGGCTGGGCCCCGTGGCCGCCGATTCCATCGCCCAGGTGCTCGCCGGCTCCGCCGCTGAGCGCGTGCTCGACCGTACTCTGCGTGACCATCGCTCCCTGACCCGCGAGCAGCGCCAGGCCCTCAAGGAGGCCGTCTTCAACGTCGGACTCTGGCGGCGCCGCCTTGGGTTCCTCCTGGGGCGGGACGACGCCGCGCCTCCCTTCCTCCTCCATACCCTGCTGCATGGCCTCGCGGGCGTCCCCGCCTCGGAGGCCGCCGCCCTGGCCGGGCTGGGGGAGGGGACACCGCCCACGTTGGTGTCGGCGCCGCCCCCCTCACTCGCGCTCCGGGCCTCCCTGCCGGACTGGCTCGCGGACCACTTCGCCCGGGAGTTCGGTCCCGAGGCCGACGACTTCTGTGCCCACCTGAACGTCCCGGGCCCCATCACCCTCCGGGCCAATGTCCTGCGCATCTCCCAGGAGGCCCTCGCCGAGCGGCTTCGCTCCGAAGGCGTGGAGACGCGTCCGGGGCCCTGGAGCCCGCTGGCGCTTCATATCGAGGGGCCCCGGCCCAACCTCTATGGGCTCCGTTCCCTCCAGGAGGGCCTGTTCGAGGTCCAGGACGAGGGCAGCCAGCTCCTGGGGCTCCTCGTGGGGGCCCAGCCGGGGGAGACGGTGCTGGACCTTTGCGCCGGGGCGGGTGGGAAGACGCTTCAGCTCGGCGCGGACATGAAGGACTCGGGGCGGCTGCTGGCCTATGACCCGGACCCCGAACGGCTAGACCGGCTCCTCCAGCGCTCCGCCCGGGCGCACCTCACCCGGGTCCAGGTGCTCCGGAGCCTTCCCGCGGGCCTCGACGCCGACCGGGTGCTCGTGGACGCGCCGTGCTCGGAGCTGGGCTCCCTGCGCCGGGGACCCGACCAGCGCTTCCGCATCCAGCCGGAGGTGCTCACCCGGTTCCCGGCGCTCCAGCAGGACATCCTCCAGCGCGGGGCCCACCTGGTGCGTCCCGGCGGGCGGCTTGTCTATTCCACCTGCACCGTCAACCGCGCGGAGAACGAGGACGTCGTCGCCACCTTCCTGGCGTCCCGTTCGGACTTCCGCCTCGCGCGGCCCGGGGCAGGGTGGCTTTCCGAGGCGTGTCTCCGCGACGGCTTCCTCTTCGTCGCGCCCCACCGGCACGGCACGGACGCCTTCTTCGCGGCCGTGCTAGAGCGGTCGGCAGGGTAGGGACGGGGGCGACAGGCGCTCGCAGTGTCCGTGTTCCGACGGACGGGAGAACTCAACGCTTCTCCCGTCCGGGCCGCGAATCACCGTGCCCCTCCGCCCCCGGGTGCTATGAAGCGCACCGTGCGCTGGCTCAAGCCCCTCCCGCTCCGTCCTCGCGACGCCGTGCATGTCGTCGCCCCCTCCGGGCCCTTTGACCGTCCGGCCTTCGAAGTCGGGCTGGCCGTCATCGCCGAGCGCTACCGCCCCATCCACCGCCCCGACATCTTCTCCGCCCACCGGTACCTCGCGGGTGACGACGCGCGCCGGGGCGGGGAGCTGTCTCGCGCCCTGCTGGACCGGGACGCCCGCGCCATCTTCAGCGCTCGAGGTGGCTACGGCAGCGCCCGGCTCCTGCCGGACCTGCCCTTCGCGGACGCCTCGCACGCGGCCTTCGTCGGCTTCTCCGACCTCACGTCCGTCCACGGCGCGCTCCAGGCGCTGGGGCGCGTCTCCTTCCACGGGCCCGTCCTCACGCAGCTCGGCCGGCAACCTCCCGAGGTCCGCGAGTACCTGTTCCGCCTCCTTGAGTCCCCGGAGGCGCCGCCCCCGCTGACGGGCTCGGCCACCTATGTGCCCGGCATGGCGGAGGGACACCTCGTGGGCGGCAACCTGTCCGTGCTGTCCCGCCTCATCGGCACCTCGTACATGCCGCCGCTCGACGGCGCGGTGCTCCTGCTGGAGGACGTCACCGAGCGCCCGTACCGCATCGACCGCATGTGGACCCACCTGCGCCTGGCGGGCGTCTTCTCGCGCGTGCGCGGCATCGTCCTGGGCGACTTCACGGGCTGCGAGGAGAAGGGCGCGGACTACTCCAGCGCCGACGTGCTCCGGGAGCTCGCGCGCGAGGCGGGCCTCCCGTGCGCGGCGGGCTTTCCCATGGGCCACGGCGACATCAACTACCCCGTGGCGCTCGGCACGCAGGTCCGTCTGGACGCGGACGCCGCGCGCCTCACCTTCCTCGAAGGAGCCGTGCTCGCATGAGTGGCGGTACGCACCCCATCGCGATTCTGCAGAAGGTCCTCGATGACGCCTGTGGCCTCGGCGTCTTCCCCTCGGCCCAGGCCGTGGTGCTGCACCGGGGCGTCCAGGTGTTCGGCGGCGTCGCGGGCAACGTCTCCGGCGACACCCGCTTCGACCTGGCGTCGCTCACCAAGGTCATCAGCACCACCTCGCTCTTCCTCCGCCTCTGGACGGAAGGGAAGGTGGGCCCGGAGACGCTGGTGTCCCGCTACTTCCCGGGCACGCCCGTGGGGGACGCGGGCGTCACGGTGGCGGACCTGCTCTACCACCGCTCCGGCCTGCCGCCCTTCGTGCCCTTCTTCGCCCAGGCGCTCACCGCGCACCCCGAGCTGCTGGAAGCGGATTGCCCCTCCGCCCTGCGCGCCCGCGTCCGGGACGAGGTCATCCAGGCCGCCGCCGCAACACCGCTCGCCGCCGAGCCCCGGACGCGCGCCGCCTACAGCGACGTGGGCTTCATCCTCCTGGGCGAAATCCTCTCGCGGGCCGCGGACGCATCGCTGGACACGCTCTTCTCCCGCCACGTCGCCGAGCCCCTGGGCCTCAGCGCCCGCTTCCACCGCCTCACCGACTTCCCCGCGGACGCCATGCCCGCGCCCACCGGCGCCACCCGCCCGCGCGAGCCTGCTCCCGGCCAGGAGGGGCTGTGGAAGGACGTGCCCACCCAGCCCACGCGCCCGGGCGAAGTCGATGACGACAACGCCTGGGTGATGGACGGCGTCGCCGGGCACGCGGGCCTCTTCGGCACCGCCGTGGACGTGGCGCGCTTCGGCCAGGCCGTGCTGGACGGCTGCGCGGGCGGGCCGTCATCGCGCCGGGGCCGCTGTGGCACCGCGCGCTGGCCACGGACCCGAAGGTGGAGGCCAGCACCCGCTCCATGGGCTTCGACTCGCCCTCCGAGGGTGTGTCCAGCGCCGGGCACTACATTGGCGACACCGCGCCGGGCGCGGTGGGGCACCTGGGCTTCACCGGCACCAGCCTCTGGGTGGACCTGCGCCGCTCGCTGGTGGTGGCGCTGGTGACGAACCGCGTGGCCAACGGCCGCCAGGAAACGCGCATCCGGGATTTCCGCCCGCTCTTCCATGACTTCGTCGTGGAGGCGCTCGGGCTCACCGAAACGAAGCAGGGACACCATGGCTGACGACAACGGAAACGTCCTCGACACCCTCGAACCCGGCAGCGTGCGCCGCATCCACCTGGTGGGCGTGGCCGGCACGGGCATGGGCTCCTTCGCCGGCATGCTCAAGGCCGCCGGCTACGACGTCACCGGCAGCGACGAGAATGTCTACCCGCCCATGAGCGACATGCTCCGGACGTGGGGCATCCCCGCCTCTTCGCCGTACCGTCCGGAGAACCTGGACGCGGCGAAGCCGGACCTCGTCATCATCGGCAACGTCATCCGCCGCGTGAACCCCGAGGCCACCGCCGTGCGCGAGCGGGGCCTCAAGCAGATGAGCTTCCCCGCTGCGCTGGGCTCGCTCTTCCTGGACCGCTCGCACTCCGTCGTCGTGGCCGGCACGCACGGGAAGACCACGACGTCCTCGCTCATGGCCCACGTGCTGGTGGCCGCGGGCAAGGACCCGTCCTTCCTGGTGGGCGGCGTCACGCAGAACTACGCGGGCAACTACCGCGTGGGGAAGGGCCCGCACTTCGTCGTCGAGGGCGACGAGTACGACACCGCGTACTGGGACAAGGGCTCCAAGTTCCTCCACTACCGGCCGCGCACCGCCATCCTCACCAGCGTGGAGTTCGACCACGCGGACATCTTCCGCGACTTGCCGCACTACGAGGCCACGTTCGAGAAGTTCGTCCGGCTCATCCCCCAGGACGGGCAGCTCGTGGTCTGCGCCGCCTACCCCAACGCGGTGAAGCTGGCGCGCGAGGGCTGCCCGGGGCGCGTGGTGACGTACGTGGCGAAGGAGGGCGCGGACGCGGACTACACGCCGCGGAACCTGAGCTTCGGCCCGGACGGCGCCCGCTTCGACGTGGTGGCCCACGGCAAGTCCCTGGGCACGGTGCAGCTCCCCATGGGCGGCGCGCACAATGTGGAGAACGCGCTGGCCGTCATCGCCGCGGCGCTGGGGCTGGGGCTCACCTTCGATGAAATCGTGAAGGGGCTGGCCACCTTCAGCGGCGTGAAGCGCCGGCAGGAGATTCGCGGCGAGCCCGACGGCGTCATGGTGATTGACGACTTCGCGCACCACCCCACGGCGGTGCGGGAGACCATCGCCGCCATCCACCAGCGCTACCCGCAGCGGCGCCTGTGGGCCGTCTTCGAGCCGCGCTCCAACACCAGCCGCCGCAACATCCACCAGGAGGACTACGCCCACGCCTTCACCGGCGCGGCCCGCGCCAGCCTCAAGGTGCCCGAGCGCCACGACAAGGTCCCCGTGGGCGAGGAGCTGGACGTGCGCAAGCTCGTCGCCGACCTCCAGACCCAGGGCATCCCCGCCGAGGGCGCCACGGAGGTGCAGGCCCTGGTGGACCTGGTTGCCCAGGAGGCCCGCCCCGGTGACGTGCTCCTGGTGATGAGCAACGGAGCCTTCGGTGGCTTCATCGACAAGGTGCTCGCGGCCCTCTCGGCTCGCGCGCAGAAGGGAGCCTGACAGTGCCGCGCCTGCCAATCGCCGTCGTCGCTGGAGCGCTCGCGCTGTCCGGCTGTGCGCGCCACCCGCCCATGCCGCCCACCTCGGCCGATGGGCAGGGGACTTCGCAGCGCAGCGGGCTCAAGGGCTCGCAGGCGCTGGACTTCCAGGTGAAGCGCTACCCGGGCGGCGAGACGTATGACCTCGCCTCGGACCGGGGGAGCGTGGTGGTGCTCGACGTGTGGGCCACCTGGTGTGAGCCGTGTAAGGACGCGCTGCCGTACTACCAGGACCTCGCCAACGAGTACGCGGCCCAGGGCCTGAAGGTGTATGCGCTCAACATCGACGAGGACCCGCGCGCCATCCCCACCTTCCTGGAGGAGACGAAGGTGACGCTGCCCGTCCTCCTGGACCAGAACGCGCAGGTGGCCGAGCGCACCCTCAAGGTGCGGGGCATGCCCACCACGTATTTCATCGACCGCCAGGGCGTGGTGCGCCACGTCCACGAGGGCTTCGCCGAGGAGTTCCTCGCGAAGTACCAGACGGAGCTCGAGGCGCTGCTCGCCGAGCCCACCCCGTAGAGGAGAGCGTCATGTCCCAGGACTCGCCCGACAGCCTTCGCCGCACCGCCGAGGAGGGCGCCCGGCTCGCCGGCCGCATCCTCGCGGACCGCTTCCTGGGCGAGCGCACCATCGAGTTCAAGGGCGGCATCGACCTGGTGACGGACGCGGACAAGGCCTCGGAGGAGGCGCTGCTGGCCTTCATCCGCGAGCGCCACCCGGACCACGCCATCCTCGCGGAGGAGAGCGGCGCCACGCAGGGCACCGACAGCCTGCGCTGGCTGGTGGATCCGCTGGACGGCACCACCAACTACTCGCACCGCGTGCCGCACTTCTGCGTCAGCGTGGCGGTGGAGGGCCCCAGCGGCGTGGTGGCCGGCGCCGTGTATGACCCGATGCTGGACGAGCTGTTCTCCGCCGCGCGCGGGCAGGGCGCCACCCTCAACGGCCGCCCGATGCGCGCCAGCACCGTGTCCACGTTGAACCGGGCGCTGCTCTGCACGGGCTTCCCCTACGACGTGCGCGAGCGGCCCGAAGGCCCGGTGGGCCTCTTCACCCGCCTCATCCTCCACGCGCAGGGCATGCGCCGCACCGGCAGCGCCGCCATGGACCTGGCCTACGTGGCCGCGGGCCGCTTCGACGGCTTCTTCGAGTTCGGCCTGAAGCCCTGGGACATCGCCGCGGGCTCGCTGCTGGTGGAGGAGTCGGGCGGAGTCATCCGCCACATCTCCGGCGCGCCCTTCGACGTGCTGCGCGGTGACGTGATTGCCTCCGCGCCCGCGCTGGCCCCGTCGCTGCTGGCCGAGGCGAAGCGCTTCGTGGACGGCCTGCGCGAGCAGCCTCCGCGGGGCTGAGGCTAGAAGAAGCTCTCCGGCACGAAGACGATGTCGCCGGGCTGGAGCATGAAGTTCTTCTCCCGCCCCACGCCGATGTCCTCCACGGGCACGCGAATCTTGCGCTCCTGCCCGTCCACCACGCGCGTCACCAGCGTGTTGTTCTTCGCCGCCAGCTTGGTGAAGCCGCCGGCCAGCGTAATGGCCTGGACGATGGACATCTCGTTGTCCACGGGGAAGGTGCCCGGCTTCTGCACCTCGCCGAAGACGAACACCTTCTGCGAGTTGTACTCGCGGATGAGCACCGACACCTGCGGCCGGCGCAGGTAGCGCGCCAGGCAGTCCCGCAGCAGGTCCGCCGCCGAGCTGGGCGTCGTCCCCGTCAGCGGCACCTTGCCGCACAGCGGGTAGTCGATGGTGCCCTCGGTGGACAGGCGCCAGGTGCCGGAGTGCTCGGGCTCCTGGAAGACGCGCACCTCCACCACGTCTCCCGGCCCCAGCTTGCCGCCGGTGGAGCGCGTGGCCTCCGCTTCCGCGGCGGGCGTGGGGGCGGGGGGCGGCGGACGCTGCGACGTGCCGAAGCAGGCGGGGAGCGCCGTGAGGGACAACACGGTGAGGGCGGTGCGGAAGCTCTTCATCTCCAGGCGGGACAGGCGCTCACTCAGTACATCACGGAGAGGCGGGCGTACCCCTCGTGCCGCGAGTAGTTGAGGCCGCCACCATCCACCGAGGAGGAGCGGCGGCCCAGCATGTAACCGGCCGCGCCCGTCAGCCACGGGGAGAACTGGTACTCCGGGCCGATATTCACGCCGATGACGGTGTCGCGCCGGCCGCCGTCGAAGCGCAGGAAGTCCACCGCGAGCCCGGCGGCCACTGTCAGCTTGCCGCCGAAGAGGGCGCGCACCTCGCCGTAGCCCCGGTTGTCCGTGAAGAAGTTGTAGGCCGCCACCGGCTCCAGCGTGCGCAGGTAGCCAGCCTTGATGCTCAGGGTGGGGCTGTAGAGGTAGGTGCCTTCCAACTGCCCCAGGAAGGTGCCACCGCCGGTGCTGCCGAAGTTCTGCCCCCAGCCCGCCTTGGCCGTGACGGCCACCTTGGGGGACACGAGGCCCGCCACGCCCGCCATGGCGCGCAGCAGCGAGGCGCCAGGCGTGACGTCGTTGAAGTAGTTGCGGACGTCCAGGTTCGCGTCCAGCACCACCACCGTCTTCGGCAGGAAGCGCCAGCGGCCCTCCGCACCCAGGCGCAGGTTGCCGTAGTCGAAGCGCTCCACGGCGGTCGGTCGCACACGCTTTCGGTGCAACCCACGGGGCTCACCGAGCTCAGCGGCTGGAAGAACTCCACCGCGTAGGCCACGCTGGGAATCAGCTCCACCGCGCCGCCACCCGGCCGCCACGGCGCCCTCACGCGCGCTTCATTGAAGAGGCTGAGCACGCCCACGCCCACCGCCGCGGTGCGCGTGCGGTCCGAGCGTGCGAACTGGTCCGACACCTCCACCGACAGCGGGGCGTCCGGATTGAAGCGGGCGTTGAGGTCCGCCGCGCCCTCCATGCGCGAGGCCGCGCTGGAGTTCTTCGTCATCAACCCGGTGTACATCACGTAGTCCAGGTTGGCGCCCAGGTTGAACGCCAGGGAGGACGACGGGATGTCCAGCCGGAAGCCCGGGCGGAAGCGCAGCGCCACGTCGCTCGACAGGTTCGCCGAGACAGGGTTGCTGTTGGGCTCCGGGTTGGTGGTGGGCGAGAAGTAGCCCACGCCGCTGTCCAGCCGCGTCTCCAGGTCGAAGTAGGGGTGCAGCCGCCCGTTGCCCACCTTGATGCCGTTGCCCCCGGAGGGCGGCGCCGCGATGCCCTGGGCGGAGGCCGTGCCGCTCATCGCGAGCAGCGCGAGCGCCCCCAGTCGTCCCCAGAATTTCGTGGGCTGCTTCATGGCTCAGGAGGGCTTCCCAGGTGGGCAGGGTATGCACTCCCACCTTTCGTGCTGGCGGCCGACGGCGTCATAACATGCGTGTCAGGCCGGACCGAACGTTTGTTAGCGGTGCTACCGGACGGGGCTGGCGGGAGGTGGGCGCACGAGGACGATGTCGGGCGCGAGGGGACGGGTGGGGTCTCCTCCGGGGAGGTTGGTGGGCTCTTCCACCTCCACGAAGAGGTTCTCATCGGTGCGGAACGCGAGCTGGCCGATGCACTCCTCGGCCTCGGCGCGCAGCTGCGCCACCTTCTGCTGGGCGATCATCACCTTGGTGAATTCGTGCTCGCTGGACGAGGACTCCTGGCGGGACACCGCCTCCTGGAGGGACACGTCCGCCTGCTCGGAGATGCGCAGCAGGCCCTTGATTTGGGTGAGCTTCTCGTTGGCGCAGTTGAGCTTCACCACGTCCTTGGTGCGCCGCGCCTCCTCCACCTTCCCCAGCACCGAGCGCAGCACCTCGCGCATGCCGCCCAGGGCCTGCGTGCTGCGCACCAGCTTCGCCGAGTCCGGCACGTCGCTGGCCTTCTCCAACGCCGCGGTGGCGGCGGGAGGTGCGGGCGGCGTGGTGGGGGACGGGCTTTGTGCCGTCGCCACGCCGGCGGCCAGGACGGCAAGCATTCCGACGGTTTGCATGCGGCTCACGATGCCGCAGAGCGTAGAGCCGGGGGTGGGGGGTGTCAAACCAACACGAGGGCGATGAAAGTGACCAAGACTGGTTAGTCAGACCTTCGTCGCGAGACGGACATTGGCCTCGCGCAAACGGGCAGACAGGCTCCTGGCGATGTTCACCACGATGAAGGTGAAGCCATCTCCGTGCGTCCTCCGGAACTCGCGGAGGTCCTGCGCGCTGAGCTGAAGCAGCTCCACGTCCGTCTTCGCGTGCACGGTGGCGGAGCGGAAGTCCTTGTCGATGAGGCCCATCTCCCCGAAGAACTCGGGAGGGGACAGCACGGCGAGCGGATGCAGGCCGCCCTGGGGCTGACGGCGGACGACCTCCACCTGGCCGCGCACCACGACGAAGAGGCTGTCACCCAGGTCGCCTTCCTCGAAGATGACGTCCCCGGCCGCGAAGTTCCGCGCGCGCGCCAGCTCGGCGAGGCGGGTGAGCTCCGCGGAGGAGAGCATCTCGAAGAGTGGTGACGAGGCGATGACGGACAGCTTCTCCATGGTCCCCCCGGGCCCGGATGGGTGCTCCGGAGTGGAAGCCTAGCCTGCCGGCGCGAAGACGAAGGGGTAGGAAACGGCCGTCTCTTCGTCAGGTTTGAAGGGGAACACCCAGCTCCGGATGGTGGTGCGGATACAGCTCCCCACCGCCTCGCTGCCCAGGGTGTTCTCCTCGATTTCGATGTCCCCCGCGCGGCCGGACGTCTTGATGGTGAAGCGCACCACCACCTTGCCCTTGAGGCTGGGGTTCCGCTTGAGCTCCTTCTCATAGCAGCTCTGGATGGCGGCCTTGCGCGCGCGCACGTAGCGGGCCAGCGCGTCACGGTCCACGTCGGCGCTTTCGATTTCGGGCGCGGCGTCCTGCACGCGGCCCCTCACCACCGCCTCCTTCTTGTCGCCCAGGTCCACCTTGCCGCCGCCCTGGGTCCCAATGGCGCCGATGTCCGTCACCGTGCCGGCGCCGCCGCCGCGAGGCCCGCTGTTGGCGCCCACGGAGGCCTCGCTGGCCACGCCCACGCC
>JBKGHI010000098.1:0-27993 GCA_046520405.1 Myxococcus sp. 1LA | reverse complement strand
TCGGCCTGGACGGACAGCTTCCGCGTCAGAGCCGCGAGCGCCGCCGCCAGCAGGGCCGTCAGCGCCGTGGCCAGCACCGGCACCACATGCACCGCCGCGGACATGAGGATGGACTGGAAGGTGGGCTCCGGCGAGGTGGAGTCCTGCGCCAGGGCCACAGGGGCGGTGAGGAGGACGCCGAGGGCGGCGGAGAGGATGAGCGTCTTACGGTGCTTCATGGGTGCTCCTGGGGGACTACGAGTTGACAGCCCCCAGGAGAAGAGGCGCTCACCTCACGAGGTGAACGGCAGGCGGAAGACTCCCTCCATGCGTCGGGCCCGGTAGTCGAGGCTGCTGAAGGCCTTCACGCGGGCATCGTCGCGGGCCGCGTCCGCCAGGGTGAGCGTCTTCCTGTCGCCTCCGGAGGCCCCCACCACGACGCCGACGGCGTACCCGACCACCACCATCACGTGCTCCGGCTTCGTCGGCTCGCCCAGCCGGTGGTACATCACCAAGTCCCCGGGCAGCACCAGGTCGCCCAGCTCCAGGCGAGCACACTCCGTCCAGAGGCGGCCCGTGTGGTGCGTCGCGCGCCAGTCAGGCCCGCCGACCTCACGCAAGGCCCACGTCACCAAGCCGGAGCAGTCGAAGACGCGCTGGCCCGTGGAGGGGTCGCGCTCCCCCTTCCCGCCCCATCGGTAGGGCGCGTGCATCTGAGACAAGACGGTGGAGAGGAAGGCGGAGCGCTGCGAGCGGGCCATGGGGACTCCCGGGGGCGAAGGGTTGCCCCCGGGAGAAGCGGCGCTCAGGACTCGTAGGCCGCCGCGATGGACGGGAAGACGCGAGCGGCGGCGAGCCAGCCGGCGCGCACCAGCACGGAGCACTCCCGGAACGGGGGCAGCACCGCGCCTGTCACCGCCGAGCGCCCGTCCGTCACGGCGCCGTAGGACAGGTACATCCGCTCGGCCGTGTCGAGGTGCGCGGGGTTGGCGGTGGCGAGGGCACGCTCCGCGGCGGCCACCAGCTCCGGCGCGGGAGAGTAGGCAGGGGCGGACGGCTTCGAGTGGGCAGGTGCGTTCGACATGGGGCACTCCTTCGGTGGTGCTACGGGGGAAAGGCTCATGGGCGCGGCCGGAACACCGCAGGGCGCGGCTCTTCGGTAAGGCGGTGCAGCAGCCCCTTCATCTCGCTCACGTCGGAGCGGATGCCGGTGAGGACGCCGTCCATGCGCTCCTGGCGCAACTCTGTGGCGTGCAGGGACTTGCCCTGTGCCTGCTGGTTCGCGCGCAGCTCCAGCACGTCCTGGGAGAGGCGCGTCACCACGCCGTAGGTGACGCCCGCGCTGAAGGCGGCGATGACGAAGCTGCCGGCGAGCGACAGCGTCAACGTGGTGGTGGAGGACAAGGGCCGGTGGGGTTCGGGCTGGGGGGGCGGGGAGGTCATGCCCCGTCAGAAGGGGTGTCGCGGAACGGCAGCCTCGGGCAGCCACAGCCCAGGGGCCTGCCGCACAGGCGGCACCGGGGAGGACGCTTCACCTTCACGGCGCATCCCCACCGAAGAGGTCATCGCACTGCCCGGGCAACGCAGGTGGCGTCCTGGCACTTCGGGCAGGTGGGGCGCGTCCAGGACCGCATGAGGTCGGCCAGCTCGCCCAAGCTGATGAACGGGTCGCGAGGGCCAGGAGGCACCGGCAGGCTCGGGAAGGCGGCCCGGAGTACGGCCACCGCCGCCCCATCCGCTGGCGTCACGACCTCGACGCGGTGCCACAGGGTACGGAGCGCGTGCTCCACATTGGCCCTGAAGTCCTGCCCCTCCGACAGGGCCGCGCTCAACGCCACATCCCGCTCGTCGTACCGGCGGCGCCAGTGAGCGCGCCAGAACTCGGCATCCTGGAGGCGGCGGTAGACGACGAAGAGCGCCACGGCGAGGGCAAGGGCGACGACGGCGAGCAGGACGGTCATGCCCCGCCAGAAGGGGCGCGCTCGGCGCCGAGCCTTGCGCCTTACGGTCTACGCGTCCGAGCCTGCCACGCGCTCGCGGTCCACGGGACCTGGCGCCTCACGCAGAGCAGCCTCGGCACGCTCACGCCAAGCGGCCAGTGCTGCGAAGGCGGGCTCCATGCGAGCCCACTCCCGCGCGCGGACCTCCGCCATCCTCGTGTCGGCCTCCTTGAAGGCCACCTGGAGCCGCTGAAAGACGTCGGCCGTGTCGCTCATGCGGGCACCGTAGCACCGTGCCCGGTGCCATCGTCCCGGTCGCCAGGGAGCACCGACCCACACATGTAGGACATGCATGGAAATACAGTGTGACTGAACGCACGTACGGGCACCCCGGGGTGGGAAACCGGGGGGGTGGATCCAAAACGTGATTGCTCGGCGCGGGACAATCCGGCGCCACGGAATTAATCGGGATTTTTCCGAGGGAGAACTGAGGGCAGACCCCCATTTTTTCTGGGTCCCTCGCGTTCCTGGAGGCCCGCTGGCGCACGCTCCAACCCTGCACCTGGGCCGGGGTGTTCCTCGTACTCGCGTCGCACGTCGGTCCATTGGCGCCCCTTCTCACGGGGCATGACCAACACCACCCCCGAGTCCGCCCCGAAGTCCTCCCAGTCCCCCGCCGTCGATGACGCTGGCGCCGACAAGTCGCTCAAGGTGGGCGACCTGCACATCGACGTCACCTGCGACACCGGCCCGGCCATCGCCTCCCTCGAAGCACTGGAGTCCACGCTGGAGCGCATCGGCCCCAAGCTCGACCGCCCCGCCGTCACCCTGTCGGAGGTGACGGGCGCCATCACGGCATGCTCGGGTGCGCTCACCGCCCTGACCCTTGCCGGGGGCCGTGCTTCCAGCGATCAGCAGATGAAGGCCGCCTCCGACCTGGTCGCCCTCGTGGAGCGCGCGAAGCAACTCGCCTGCGGCGCCGAGTAGTCGCCCCTTCTGAGGGGCATGTCTCACGCGCGCGGCTACGACCCAGACAAGCCCCCCGGCAAGCCGCCGGGGCGCAAGCGTGGTCGGCCCGCGAAGTTCTCCGGGCCGTCCTCGACGCTCACGTATGCCATTCAGACGGAGGTGGTGGCCCGGCTTCGGCGAGGTGCCACCCGCCGCATGGCAGCCGCCCTCGCGGGCACCAGCGCGAAGCACCTGGAGAACTGGCTGCGCCGCGGGCGTGACGCCATCGAGTCCGGCAAGCGCAGCCGCTACACGGAGCTGGTGCAGGACGTGGAGAAGGCCGAGGCCGAGTACCAGATGAGCCTCATCGAGGCCTCCACGGACGCCATCACCGACAAGACGATGAACGACAAGGTCATCAGGTGGCGCCTGGGCGTCGCGGACCGCGAGTTCCGCGCCGAGCGCACCGTGGCGACGGGTGACGTGCAGGGCCCCTTCGAGTTGGTGACGCCGGAGGACGCCCAGCGCGCCCTGGCCGAGAAGCTGGAGCGCTTCCTCACGGAGGCGAGCAACACCGAAACCGCTGGCACCGACGAAGCCACCGAGGGAAAGGCCGAGGAGACAGACGATGAAGAGTAAAGCTGCCACCGATAGCGGGGACCTGCTCGAAGGGCTCCCCATCCTCCGCCCCGAGACGCACGGCCGGTACTCGACGCTGGACCGGCTGGCCCTCAAGCTGCGCGAGCGCTTCGGCACCGTCGAAGCGCTCGCCTCACGACTGGAGCTGACGCCCCAGGAACTGCTCACCCTCTATTACGAGCCGGGCTTCTCGCTGCGCCCCGTGCAGCAGCCACCCGACATGGTGGACGAGTCCCTGGCCCGCTGGCGCGTCTGGTTCCTCTTGGGAGGCCGCGGCGCGGGCAAGACGCACGCCGGCGCCGCCGCCGTCATCCGCGAGGCCCGGCAGGACCCGGGCGCCCGCATCCTCATCGTCGGTCCGACGTACACCGAAATCGTCAAGAACCAGCTCGAGGGCCCGTCCGGCATCCTCACGCTGGCGCCGCCCTGGTTCCGCCCCGAGCATCGGAAGAGCAAGAAGCAACTCGTCTTCCCCAACGGGGTGGTGGCGGACTACCTCCCGGCCGCAAAGGCGAACAAGTTCCGCGGGTACGGCTACACCTTCGAGTGGCTCGACGAAATCGTGGCCTGGGATGCAGACCCGGAGGGCGTCTTCGAGGAGTGCTGCCGTGTCGGTCGCGGCACCTCCCAGCGCATGCGCCAACTCGGCCTCTCCAGCCGCAAGGTGATTACGACGACGCCGGCGCCGACGCAGCTCTTCCGCACCATCCTCGCGGACAAGGAGGGCCTGGTGATTTCGCGCTCCTCCACCTTCGACAACGCCGCCAACCTGGACGCGGCCTACATCCGTCAGGCGCGGCGGGCCGCCGCCTCCTCCACCGTGGGGCGGCGCGAGTTCCTGGGCGAGCTCGCCTTCGACCTGGATCCGAACCTCTTCCGGAAGGTGGACTGGGAGACGCCGCGCATCCGAGACCCGAAGAAGCGCCCGAAGGAGTTCGACTACATCGTCATCAGTGTGGACCCGGCCACCGGGGAGAAGAAGAACGCGGACATGCACGGCATCGTCGCCGTGGGCGTGCGCCAGGAGAGCGACGGGCTGGACCACTCCTACGTCCTGGCCGACCTCTCCTGCCGCAGTCCCGAGCCCAGCAAGTGGGCGAAGACGGCAGTGGAAGCCCTGCGCGCGTGGGAGCCCTTCGCGAAGAAGGACAGACGCGGGCGTCCGAGGGCGTGGATATTCGCCGAGACCAACACTGGCGGCTCCATGGTGAAGAGCACCATTCTCCAGGTAGCCAAGGTGAAGGTGCTGACCGAGCGGGCCCAGCAATCGAAGGCTGCGCGGGCCGCTCCGGTGTCCATGCTCGCGGAGGCCGGCCTCGTCCACATGGTGGGGCGTCACAAGCAGCTCGAGGAGCAACTGGCGAAGTTCACTGGTGCCGAAGGTGGACACGCACGGGATGACCGCGTGGACGCCATGTGCTGGCCCATCTTCCTGTACGTCGCGCAGCGGAGGAAGAACGTGGGCGCCTCTGAGCGGCGAGCGGCAACCCCCGCCGCGCTGGCGGGCGACGAGCACGAGGACGACTAGCCGCCCCTTCTCGCGGGCATGGCCTCTTTCGTCCGCCGCGTAAAGCGAGCCCTGGGGCTGCTCCCCAGCCAGGGCCCCATCGTCCGAATCCTCCCCATCCCCAGCTTCAGCCCGCGCCGGGGGAGCCGAGAGGTGATGCTGGCGTACCGGGAGATTGCATGGCTGCGCACCGTAGTGGACACGGTGGCGGAGGCCGTCGCGACGCCTGCGTGGAAGGTCTACAAGCCCGCCCAGCCGGGCGCCCGGACGGACCAGCGGCTGAAGTCTGCGAACCACGAGCTGCGCACCAAGGCGCTGAAGGAGGCCACCGAGGCGGGCGAGCTGGTGGAGCTGCCCGACCACGAGCTACTTCGACTGCTGGAGGCTCCACACCCTCGCTACCCCGGCCGCGCTTACCGGAAGCTGGGGCAGGTGCATGTGGACTTGGTGGGCGAAGTCTTCCTCTGGCTCCAGCGCAGCGAGGACGGCCGCGTGGCGGGCTGGGTCATCGTCCCGCCCAGTCAGGTGCTCATGACGCCCACGCCTGGGCAGCCGTTCTTCTACATCTCCTACAACATGTTCTCGGGCGCGGTGCCCGAGGAAGACGTCCTCTGGTTCAAGCACCTCGACCCGCTGAATCCCGAGGACAGAGGCACCGGCGCGGGCATGTCCCTGGGCGATGAACTGGACACGTCCGAGGCGATTTCCCGCGCCACGAAGGCCACCTTCGAGCGCGGGGGCATCCCCTCCGCCATCGTCGGAGTGGATGGCGGCAGCGGCGGCGCCGGCGCGGACATGGAGGAAGCCGTGGATGACCTGCGCAAGGACTTCGAGTCCCAATTCGCGAAGCCGGAGAACGCGGGGCGCATGTGGTTCGTTCGCGGCAAAGCCACCATCGCCGAGGTGCGTGTCAGCTTCCGGGAGCTGCAAACCGAGGAGCTGAAGAAGGGCCTGCTGGACTACATCCGCCAGACGTTCAACGTCCCCCCGGAGCTGGTGGGCGACCTCTCCGCGAGCAACCGCGCCACGTCCGAGGACGCGAAGTACACGCTGGCGGACTTCGCCGTCCTGCCGCGGCTGGAGTTCTGGCGCACGTGGCTCCAGCACTGCCTGGTTCCCCTGGTGGATAGAGACGCCATCCTCGACTACGAGGACCCGCGTCCCCAGCAGTGGGAGCGCGTCTTCCGCCTCATGACGACGGCGCCCACGCAAGCCTTCACCTGGAACGAGGTGCGCGTGCTGGCGGGATACCAGCCGGACCCGGAGCTGGAGGGACAGCGGCCCTTGCCCCTCCCTGGCCAGGGCGCCGGTGGCAACAACCCGGAGAGCGCCAGCGCGAACGCTACCCCCCTGCCCCCGCGCGACAGGAGCGGCGAGGAGGGCCGCCTCTGACGCCCACGCCGCCCCTTCTACTCGGGCATGGCGAAGATGCGATTCAAGAGGATGACGGCCGCGCCAGCGGCCTCGGGCGAGCTGCCCGTCTTCCAGGCGTGCGACACCGAGCCGGACCGTGACGGCGACCGCATGCTGCCGGGTGCGCTGAAGCTGGAAGCCCACGCGGCCAACCCCGTCCTCTACTGGGACCACGGCCACCGGCAAGGCCGTCTTCCGGTGGGCACCTGTCGCGTCTGGGAAGACGGCTCCAAGCACTTCATGGAGCCGCGTGTCTCCGACGCCACGCAGGAGTCGCGAGATGTGAAAGCGCTGGTGGCCGACGGGACCATCCGCGCGTGCAGCATCGGCTACATCACGAAGGCATCACGCCCGAACGAGTTCGGTGGCGAGGACGTCATCGAGGCCGAGCTGGTGGAGGTTTCCCTCACCGGCATTCCCGCCAAACCCAAAGCCCTGAGAGTGAAGACGATGACGCCCGAGGAAATGGCGAAGGCATGGAAGCAGCTCGTTGCGGACGTGGCCGAGGTGAAGGCGCTGGTGAAGGCGATGCAGGCCGACCAGGAGACCGAGGACAAGTCCACCGACGAGGAAGACACCGAGGATAAGTCCGGCGACGAGGAGACCGAGGACAAGTCCACCGACGAGGAGGACACCGAGGACAAGTCCACCGACGAAGAGGACGCCGAGACGGTGGCGAAGTTCTTCCGGGCCTTCACCACGAAGTGACGGCCGCCCCTTCTGCTCATCGACACCGCGCCGCGTCTGGCGCCCCACCCCACCCTGGAGTTCCTATGCCTGCGTCTACGAAGCCCACCCCGAAGCGTCCTGTTGTGCCCAAGGCGGTGGAGGTGGCGCTCGCCCCCCTCATCACCAAGCACGTGGAGGCCGCCCTCGCCTCCCGCCAGCCGGCCCCCGTCGAGCCGGGAGGCAAGGCCCCCGCCGTGCTCAAGTACAAGGGCATGTTCGACACCGAGCGGCCGGCGCACGCCGCGCTCGGCCTGCGCATGAAGATGGCCTTCCTCGACTTCGAGGACCGGACGGCGCGCGAGAAGTCGCAGGCGCGTAACCAGCCCCTGCGCGAGTTCATCGACAAGGCGAAGTCCGCCGGTGTCTTCGAGGGCGTCTTCTCCCAGGGCGGCAGCATCTGGGCGCGCGAGACGCGGTCCGAGGAAATCATCGACGTGCTGCGCCCCGCATCCATCCTCCTGGCGGCTGGGTGCCGCGTGGAGTCCGGCTACGGCAGCAAGCTCACCATCGGCGTCATCAACGAGGGCGTGTCCGTCGCATGGGAGGGCGAGGACGAGGAGGCCAGCGAGGGCGAGCTGGACACCGGGGACCTGGTGCTGGGCGCGTACAAGGCCATGGCCACCATCCGCATCAGCAACGACTTGATGCGCAAGGGCACCCTGCGCTCCGCGGAGCAGATTGCCACCGACATCGGCCGGGCCATGGGCGGCGCGTTCGACGTGGCGGGCCTCACCGGCAAGGGGAGCAAGACGCCCACCGGTATCCTCAACACGACGGGCATCGGCAAGAAGGCCATCAGCGGCACCTCCAATGACCAGAAGGTGGCCGACCTGAAGGGCATGGTGGCGGACGTCATGGCGGCCAACATCCCCATCACCGGCTCCAACCCGTTCTACTTCATGACGAGCGGGACGATGATGCACCTGGGCAGCCTGCGCGACGCGGCCGGCTCGGGCAACGGCGGGTGGGTGTTCCCCGGCCTCCAGGACCTGGAGCGCCCCACCATCAACGGCTTCCCGGTGCGTCACACCGAGTCGCTGGCCGGCAAGAACATTATGGGCTTCGGCCTCGCGCAGGAGCTGTACTTCGGCAACGCGGCGCCGCTGGAAATCGAGCTCGGGGAGAACGGCAACGACTTCCGGCGCGACCGGAAGACGGTGCGCGGCGTCCAGGAGGGCGACTGGCAGCTGCGCCGTCCGAAGGCGTTCAGCGTCCGCACGGGCGTCACCTACTGAGCCCTGCCGCGCGGGCGGCGCTTGCACTGGCCGCCCGCAATCCCTCTCAAAGCCTCACAGGAGACACGAGTCATGCACCCTTCCCTCGTCAACATCGGCGCCTACATCAAGACGGACGTCGTCGCCCTCGCCCCAGCCGCTCGCGCGTCCGGCACCGTGCAGGGGCCCGCCATCGACATCACCCCCTACAAGTCCGGCGTCCTCGCGGTGCTTGTCGGCGCGGCCACCGGCTCGCCCACGGAAGTGAGCGCCACGTTCAGCTTCGAGTCGCGCGTTCCGGACGGCGCCTGGGCTCCCGTGGTGGACCGGGACGGCGACCCCATCACCGTCGAGGCCACCGCGGCCAACGGCGCTGTGGAGTTGGACCTGGACTTCACCCTCGTCGGCGATGACCACGAAGAGCTGCGGGTAGTGCAGGAGCTGCTTCTCGTCGGGGGCGCCACGCCCACGCTCGTCACGGGCGCGCTGTTGGTGGTTGGCGGCAGCTCCCGCCGTCCCCTCTGAGGTGAGGCCATGCCCGCGCCCCAGGACCTGCTGACGGCTGCGATGCTCCACCCCGCCGCGCGTGCCGGGGTGGAGGCGGAGCGGCTCGCCCTCTTCATCACCGCGGCGAGCGAAGCCGTGGCGTCCTATGTCGGCTATCCGCTGCACCGTCGCCTGGGCGTGGTGGAGTCGGTGGCGGGCACGGGCGGGCCGTACCTCTGGCTGGCTGGCGGCGCCGTCCGCCAGGTGGTGCGCGTGGAGGTGCGCGGCGAGGAGGTGGACGCCGAGTCCTACGCGCTCGAGTCCGCGCTCATGGGGCGGCTGGTGGCGCGCTCCTCGCGCTGGCCCTTCACCGGGAGCTGGACGACGGGCGTGTCCTCCACGCCGCTGGAGGCACGCGACACGGGCGAGGTGGTTGTCACCTATGACGCGGGCTGGGTGACGCCGGGCCAGGCCGCGCTGGACTCCTCGCTGGTGGTGGACCTGCCGGCGGCCATCCAGCTCGCCGCAGTGGAGGCCGTGACGGCGGCCCTCTCGCGCGATGGCAAGCCCGGTGACGTCGCCAGCGAGAACATCGGCGGCACGTCCATGAGCTACTTCGCCGGCGAGGACGGAGGCCGCGCCGCCCTCCCCTCCACCGCGCGGCAGATGCTCACCAAGTACCGGAGGATGCGCTGATGCTCATGGGCCACGCCTTGCGCCAGAGGTTCTGGCTGGAGCGCCTGGTGCGCACCAACGCCCGCGGCGAGCACGAGTACGCGGAGCCCGAGCTGCACCCCTGCCGCTACGAGGGCGCCACCAAGCGCCTCGTCACGGCGGACGGCAACGAGCGCGTCTCCGAGGCCGTTATGTGGACCATGGTGGAGGTGCGAGCCGAGGACCGGGTGTACCCGCCCGGCACGTCCCCCGACGACTACAACGCCGGCAGGGAGCCCTTGCGGTGCAGTCCGCGCGTCTCCCTGGGTGGCGTCGTGGACCATTACGAGGTGTACCTATGACACCCCGGGATGTTGAGCTCGAGCTGGCCGCGTACCTGGAGGCGGCCGGGCTGGAGCTGTCCACCACCACCAACCCGCCCACGCTCTACCCTGGGCCCTTCCCCACCAGCGCGCCACCCCGCTTCGTCTTCATCCGCCACACGGGCGGCGAGGCAGGACTCTACCTGGGTACCGGGCGCGGCGTGCTGTCGGCCGACGTCCAGGTGGTGGTGCGCGGCCCGCGCGCCAGCTACACGGACACGCGGGAGCTGGCGGTACGGTGCTGGACGGCGCTGCACCTGGCGCGCGTGCCCGGCTACGTGGACGTGCGCTGCGAAGGCGCGGGCCCGCACTACATGGGCCCTGACGGCGAGGGCGGCCCCCGCTTCGTCTTCAACCTCGCCGCGCGCTACTCGGCCTGACGGCGCCCCTTCTACGGGGCATGCCCGTTCGCGTTCGGCTCGACGCCAACAAGATTGCAGCACTGCGCCGCAACGCCCGCCACGTGCTGCGCAAGCTGGATGCGCCCATTCACGCGGCCATGCGCCAGACGCTGGACTTCTCCACCTTCCTCGTGCCTCGAAGCGAGCCGTGGGAGCGCCTCATGGCGGAAGACGCCGCGCGGGAGGCGGGCGAGGAGTTGCCGCCCCAACTCGCGGACACCGGCTTCGTCTCCGGCCCTGAATACAACCTCGGACGGCCCCTCTCCACCTCGTGGACGGCCGGGTACGAGCACCCCTCCGCGGGCCCCATTCACGAGGGCTTCCACTGGGGCAAAGACATCGTCAACCCGCCGCCCCATTTCTTGAAGAAAGCCTTCCGCCGCTCCAGGGGCGTCGCTCGCAAGGGCGTCGCTCAGGCGTTGGCGGCCTACCTCAAGCAGCACTTCCCCCGCTGAAAGGAGTCCCCCATGACGGCTTCCGCCGCCTACGTCGATGCCCTGCACCTCGTCGCAGACACCACCACCGAGCCCGGCCCCACCAACCTGCTGGATGGCATGTCCGAGGCCACCGTCTCCTTCTCGGCGGACACGGTGGACACCAACTATTTCGGCTCGGACGGCTTCAAGCGCCGCAAGAAGACGCTGAAGGACTTCACCAGCAGCCTGTCGGGGCACCTCTTCAAGGGGAGCGCGCCGCACGTGCTCCTCAAGACGGCCTTCATGACGGACTCCACGGTGTACCTCATCGTCATCGAGGACGCGGACGGCGGCCCGGGCGAGCGCGGCTGGCGCTACCCGGTGACTGTCGACACCTACGAGGAAGGCAAGTCTGTCGCGGACCTCGTCACCCTCTCCGTCACCCTCAACGGCGCCGGCGCCCCCGTCGCCATCTGACGCCTTCACCTCCCCACCACACAGGAGACACCCGCAATGACTGCCACCCCCACGTTCCGCAAGCCCATCGGCATGAGGCGCAAGCTGCACAAGGCCGTCCGCCTGGGCGACGACGCCTACGACATCTGCGAGCCGTCGCAGGGAGACAAAATCAACGTGCTCGCAGCGGCCCAGAAGGCCAAGGAGGTGGGCGAGGACAACAAGCCGGCTGATGCGCTCGCTGCGTGGAACTTCGTCGCTCGCGTCGCCTGCGCCTGTCTCTACCATCCGGGAGGCGCGCGCCGCGTTTTCACTGACGAGGACATCGAGTCGGTGCGCGCGGAGCCTTGGCTGGAGGAGCACCAGGCGGACTTCGTCGCCGCGTTCAACGGCCCGAGCGTCGAGGATGCAAAGGGAAACTCCGAAGCCACCCCGAGCTGAGCGCCCTCTTCGCGGTGGTGAAGTTGACGGGGCAATCCCCGGACGAGGTGCGCAGGTGGGCGGCCGGTGACGTTGTCCACCTGCTCGCCCATGCCGCCATCGAGGCCGACGAGGTGAGAGGGGCGGCGCGAGGAGGTCCGCGCATTGCCGGGGCCCCTCCCCTCGCGGCGGCAGTGACGCAAAGACTCTCACCTACCGCGTGCGCCCGCGCGCGAAGGAGTAGCAACGTGTCCAGCGCAGCCGGAGGCGGCCTCAAAGTCGGCGACCTGTACGTGGTTGTCACGGCCTCCATTGGCCAGGCCCTCAAGTCCATGGGGGACCTGGCCAAGGCGACGGAGGAGATGGCGAAGAAGGTGAAGGAGGCTGCCGAGCCGATTGGCAACCTCGGCGCCCTCGTCTCCGCCGGCATCGGCGCGGCCGTCGCGGCGGCGGCCACCTCCAACTACGAGCTGCGGCTGGAGCTGAAGCACCTGACGGACCTGCTCTACACGCTCGCCGCCGACATCGGCGACCTCTTCGGGCCCACGGTGAAGCGGCTGACAGCCTTCATCGACAGGCTGGTGGCCGCCTACCAGCGGCTGAGCCCCCGCACGAAGCGCGCGGCGGCTGACCTGGCCGTCTGGGTGGCCGGTGCAGGCCTCGCCATCGGCACCGTCGGCAAGCTGGCGGGTGTCGTCGAGGGGCTCGCGAAGTCCAGCGGCATCCTCATCGGCGTGCTGGGCAAGCTGGACAAGTCGGTGGGACTCGCGGGCATCACCGCTGGCGTCAACAAGCTGAGCGGTTCCATGCGAACTGCGCTCAACGGCAATAAGGCGGCAGCCGTGGCGGCTGGTGCCGCTGCCGCGAAGGCTGGGAAGGAGGCCGCGAAGGCCGCGACGGACGCGGCCGAGGCCACCAAGGCCGTGGGGAAGGAGGCTGCCAAGGCCGGGAAGGAGGTGGCGAAGGCCTCGAAGGAGGCCGGAGAGGCCGCCAAGCGCGCGGGGAAGGACGCGGCCGAGGCCACCGGCGCCATCGGACCATTCCTGCGCAGTTTGGGCGGGCTGATGTTGCCCCTCATCGCCCTGGCCGCCGCGCTCGCCGGCATCGTCCTCGCGGCTGGCGCCATCTATGGCGCATGGAAGGTGGCTGGCGACGGCATCAAGGAGTCCATCGCGAAAATCCTCGCCTCCATCGGCAGCTTCGCCGGCAAGGTGTGGGACACCATCACGACGGGCATCCGGGCAGTCACCGCCGGCATCGAGTTCATCGTCCGCTCCTCCCTCTCCACCCTCGCGTGGATGATTCGGCAGGGCGCGAAGATGATGTCGCCGCTGGTGAAGGCGCTCCCGAAGAACATGCAGATGGGCCGCCTCAACGCGGCGCTGGACGTCGCGCAGAACGTCACGGCCGATGACCTGGTGGGCGTCGTCAGCACCGAAGTCGCAAAGGCAAAGGCAGTTGCTGAGGCGACCGCGAACGTCGCCAAGGCCTCCGTCACGTCGATGGTTGCCGGCGCGGCCGAGGTGGGGAAGAGCGTCGCAGACGGCGTCGCCTTCGGAGTCCAGGACTCGTGGAAGCACTCGAAGGAACTCGGCGAGCAACTCGGAATTCCGAAGCTGATTGAGACGCTGGCCCAGTGGCTCCCCTCCCTGTCACTCCCCGGAGGCAAGGCCAAGGTCCGCATGGCCGACGAGGACGAGCGGATGGTGGCGGCCATGGGCCTCGACAAGGTGGCCGCCCCCGTCGCCGAGGCCAACGAGCAGCTCGCCGCCACCATCAAGGATTTGGCCAAGCACGGCGGCACCGGCGCACGGGCCTACTTCAAGGCCGTGGACGACAAGGCCCGCCGGCTGTCCGCGGAGCTGGTGCAGGCGATTGAGGACGCCCGCGCCTCCATCGTCTCGAAAGTGCGCGCCTCCTTCGGGCGGCTCAATGACTTGGTCAACAGCTTCGCGGAGGGCTTCCTCGCCGGAGGGATGAACCCCCTCGCTGGCGTCGGCGCCGTCATCGTGGACCTGCTCGCCCAGTCCGAGGGCTTCCAGGTGCTGATGGGGATGGTCTCCACCGTCATCCAGCACGTGGCGGATGCGCTCGGCGCCGTGCTGATTCCGCTCCAGCCTCTCGTGGGCGCCATCTTCCGCATCATCGACGCGGTGGTGGGTGCGCTCACGCCGGTTTTCGAGGTGCTCGGCCAGGTCCTGGAGCCGCTGGTGCCTCCCCTCGTGCTGGTGGGCGCCATCTTCCAAACGCTCGCGCCCATCCTTACGGCCCTGGCGCAAACCGTCCTCATGGTGATGACGCCTCTCCAACTCATCGCGGGGCCTGTCCTCGAAGCACTCTTCAAGGTCCTCAAGGTCATTGCCACCGTCATCCTCACCGTGGCGCATGGGCTCTCGTATGTGTGGAACGGCATCGTCGGTGCCATCCAGGCGGTCATCCGGGGAATCTCCAAGGCAGTGGAGTGGCTGGGAATCGACTCGTTGAAGAAGTTCGCCAACAGCATGGACCGCCTCAAGGTGGATACCGATGCGATGGGCGAGTCCCTGGAGGCGCTGAACGCGCTCACCTGGGAGAGCGCGGAGGCGAAGGCTCGCGAGACGGCCGAGGTGCTGCGCAACACCGAGGCCCTCCAGCGGGCGACGGAGAGCCTCAACAACGTGCCCAACGCCTGGAAGGTCAACCTGCGTCGCTACCAGTCCCAGGACGCACAGGACGGCCCCAGCAGCGAGCCGACACCGCAGCCGACACCGCAGTCGGGCGGCGGCACGCGCCCGCCCCAGCCCGGCGACGACGGCATCCTCCGCAACGGCGGTGGGGTGGAGCTGCCCGACTGGAAGCAGCCCAACGACCCGCGCAACCGCTACACGAAGACGGGCGCAATGGCAGACACGCCCGTCTCCATCGTCGTGAACAACAACATCGTCGGTTACGACATCGACGAAGCGCTGGAAGAGGGCGCGCGCAGCGTGCAGCGCACCCTCGCGAGCCTCTCCCAGCGCTTCGGCTTCCGCACCACCTGAGCCCTCGCCATGGCCTACCTCTCCCTCTCAGGCATCCCCGTGCCCGTGTCCCAGTCCAGCGGCTTGCGCTACTCGCCCACGTTGCTGGGCGAGAAGGTGCGCACCTTCAGCGGGATGCCGCGCAGCAGCGCGCGCCGCAAGCTCATGTCCTACGAGGGCGGCACCGGGCCGCTGTCGCTCGCCGACGCGGCCGTGCTGCGAGCGCTCATCGACGGCGAGGGAGACACGTGGCCTTTCACCAGCAACATGATTTCGAGCCGCGGCCTGTGGCCCTCCCCCGTCGGGGCTCCCATCGTCACGCCGGACCTTGGCAGGTACGAGGGCGGCGCGCTGACGCTGCACGGCGGCGCCAGCGCCACGTGGGCCACGCAACTCGGCGCCGAGTGGACGGTGGGCTACTGGGCCCGCGTCTGGGGCGTGAGCGGGGCGCAGTGGCACCACTACTGCCAACGCTCGGACGGCACCGTGTACGTGGATGCGGCAGCGCCGGGGCCGCATTTGGGGCACACCTGGCGGTTTGACGCCGGCTTCACCAGCAACTGGGGCATGGAGCCCAGCGACGTAGACGCGGGGCAAGGTGGCGCCGGACGCTATGGACAATGCGCAGACTTCTACAGCGGCGCCTCTGCAGCGTGGCCCACAGCGCTCGGCACTCAGTGGACGGTGGCCTACTGGGCGCGGCTCGCCACTGACGCCACGTGGCACCTGTATATCCACCGAGCCGGGCTGCCGTTGAGCCGCGACGGCGTGGTGGGCAGTCACCCAGCATCCGCGGGAGCGCTCTACTCCGCCACCGGGGACTACACGCAGTTGCCGGACGGCGCCGTCGTGCTGCTCAATCAGGCGGGGGACTCCCTCCTCGTCGACGACCTGGTGGTATTGCCCTACACGGTGCCCGACTCCTGGGTGGCCCCCTGGTATGCGGCAACGGCGCCCTTCCGCCTGCCCGGCACCGTGGGACTCGCCGAGGTGGACGGCGAGGGTTCCCTCACCATGCGCCACGTGGGCGGTGTGGCAGGCGGCATCGCCAATCCCTTCAACGAGTCGTTCCTCGTGTCGGATTTGGTGGCCCTGCCCTACCTCGCACCGGACGCGTGGCTGGTGCCCTGGCGCGACGCGGGCGCCCCTTTTGGCCCGTTGCCGTACCACCACGCCACCGGCAGCGGCCTGCACCGGCCCGCCCTCGTCCTGGGCGACGCTGGCCAGGGCGAGGCCCTGGAGTGGTGGGACGGCCCCCTGCGCGTGCAGGGCGAGGACTTCACCTTCACCCTTCAGGAGGCACCTTGAGAGTCATGACGAACCAGGAGCGCGCGACGCTCCGCGCTGGCAACTACGGCACCCACCTGCGCGTGGTGGTGCAGCGCCCCGACAACTCCGAGGTGGACTTGAGCACCCTGCTCGGTCGCGACTGGGTGATGGGCGCGCAGTGGGCTGAGACTCAGGATGCGACGGTGTGCGTCGCCACCGTGTCCGTGCGCCGCAACGGGCCCGGAGGCGTCACCTCCCTCTCCCCCATGGTGGACACGAGCGTGGCCAACCGTGGCCCCACGGGCCTCCTGGTGCCGCTGCTCAAGGAGGGCCGCCGCTTCCGGATTGAAGTGCAGACGACGAGCACCGGACGCGCCAAGCCGGACGCGTGGCGGCAGGTATTCAGCGGACGGATTGACGAGGTGGACGCCGGCCCCGAGGAGCTTTCCTTCAACGGCCGCGACTTCGCAGGCGTCTTCCAGGACTGGTTCATCGAGGCCGAGCGCAACTACGGCAACGACACCGTGGGCGTCGCCGTGCAGGAGGTGATGACCGCCATCATCGGCGACAACGTCCCCACTGGCACCGGTCCGGGGCTGTACGTGCCCGTGGACCCCATGTGGCAACTCGGGCGATACAAACAGGACCGCGAGCCCGTCTGGGATGCAGTGCGCACGCTGGCCGAGCAGCTCGGCTGGGAGGTGCGCTTGCGCTGGCGCGAGGGCCACGGCTGGGCCCTCTTCTTCCAGTCCCCGGAGCGACTGCCAGGGGAGCCTGTCTGGACATTCGGCCCGGATGACTACGACGCCCTCAAGCAGGCCAAGCGAGCCCTGCGCGACATTCGCAACGTGGTGGAGGTCCTCTACACCGACAAGGACGACCGGGATGCGCTCGGCAACGAGAAGCGCAAGACGGTGACGGCCACCAATCCCGCCAGCATCGCAGAGCACGGGCGGCGCTACATGCAGGTGGCCGAGGCCTCGGCGTCGAACATCAACACGGAGGCCGAGGCCCAGCGCCTGGCCGACGCCGCCATCGCCGACCTCTCCGACTCCTCCCTCTCGCTTGAGTTCGAGGTGCCCTACTTCTGGCCGCTCGAAATCAACGACATGGTGCGCGTCCTCCCCGACGGCGTCACCCTGGGCTCCCCCGTGGAGCTGGCCGTCGTCAACCTCGACCACTCATTCGCTGGCGGCATCGCCAAGACGAAGGTGCAGCTGCGCGGCCGGCCCGCCACGTCCGTGTTGGAGTGGCGCGCGCGCGACGCGGCGCCGCTGGCCGCCCACAACGCGGCGATGAAGAGCATCAACGTCACGACGAAGCTCAAGGGCCCCGACGCGCCCACCGAGTTGCAGCCCAGCGCCACCGTCAACGGCTTCGCGCTGGCCTTCAAGCCCGCCACCTCCGGACCCGCGTGGGACACCTACGAGTTGCACGTCAGCACCACACCAGGCTTCACGCCCGGCCCCGCCACGCTCATGGCCGCAGCGAGCGCCACGCGCTTCGAGGTGGCCGACCTGGTGCCCGGCGCCACCTACTACGCGGTGGTGCGCGGACGTGACGCCAAGGGCAACGTGGGCCCGGCCTCGTCGCAGGTGGAACTGGCGCCGCGGTACGTCGCCCCCAACGACTTGGCCCCGCTCGTTATCTTTTCCAGCCTCACGCCGAACCCATCATTCGAAGCGTGGACGCTGAAGGGGGCCGCTCCTCCCGATGGTTGGACGATGGTGTCGGGGACGTTTGGCGTCGACGCACTGCGGACGCCCGCAGCGGATTCTGCGACATACGCTGTGTCGTTCCCGTCTACGACGACGGGCGAGAAACTGATGGCGTCGCAGTACTTCGCTGTTACGTCGGGCCAGACATACGTCGCGCGGCTCCGCTATCTACGCCCGGTGAGCGGGCCATCCGGCGGCGCGCGTCTCCATCTGCTCTGGTATGACTCGACGTTCACCGAAATCACGTCAGCAGCCGTGTTGAGCGAAGGGACGGCTAGCGGCGCGTGGACATCGCTCGTCCGGCATGCGGTCGCTCCTGCTGGGGCCCGGTATGGACGGCTCGTGGTGGGACGCGCCACGGCGCTTGGCGCGGTAACAATCGACAACGCAGCCGTCGACCAGTACACCAGCCCACAGCAGGCAGCTCAGCCCGTATTCGTGTTTACGAACGGGTGGAGCGCATACACCACCAATGGGCGCGCAGCGCCGTCCTACTACCGCGACAGCACAGGGAGCGTCCGGCTCCAGGGGGCGATTGCAGGCGGGACCATCAACACGCCTGCTTTCACGTTGCCCGTGCAGTACCGGCCACTGGCAGTCGTTGATCATCCCGTCGCGTGCGCAGGTAGCGCGCCGGGCCTGCTCGTCATAGGGACGGATGGGACGGTGACACTTCAAACAGGAGGCGTCTCCTTCGTCAGCCTCGAGGGTGTGTCATTCAGGGGCGCGGAGTGAGCGGCGCGAGGAATGCGGCACAGGCAATTTGCACATGCGACGTCGCCGCGGAGCGACCAACCAGAAGCCGGGCGGTGGTCGCGTGCTCCGGCGCCACCTTCCGCCCCGTCAACGTAGTGAACGTGTCGACGGCTGTCCCCTCCATCAGGAGGGCGGAGGGGAAGATCTCCGCCCCGCTGGCGTCGAACCACCGGACCTCAAGACGGGCGCCAGAGAAGCCGGAGGTCCCCGCCTGCTGGTAGTAGTTCAGGCTGGCGGCGTACTCGCGGCCTGGAACTACATCGAAGGCCCCAAGGTCGAGCAGGGCCGGAGAGTCATTGGTGAACTCGACATCCGCCTTGTCGGTGCACGAAGCCAGTGCCTGGACGGCTTCAAGCTTCTGGGTGGCGCTCACGATGGAGCCGGACTCCTCGGGGGCCCCGTCGCGGCCGCACGCGGACAGCAGCGGGAGGGCGGCAGCAACGAGAAGGGCGCGGCGGATCATGGACACCTCCAAGTGAGAGGACATGCCTAGCACCGGGAGTCCTGGCGGGACAACGGGGTCCGGGATACCCCGGCGGCAAGGGACGCACCGGATGTGCCCCTCACCGGGCGTTCCGGGCGGGACGGACCTCCGGTTTCGAAATCTGTGAACTCCGCCCCTAAAATGGTCCCCCCGGTTAAGCACTTGGAACGACTCACGAATCCAGCCGGAATGCCCCGAAAACGGGCCAAATGGTCCCACCGGTACATGGTCCGGAGCGTCTGGGCCCTTTTCGGCCCCACCGAGCCCGATTCCTCAATGACTCTGCGCGCTTCGCGGTGCGCACCGGGTGCGGAGCGTCTGGCGCCGAGGGGTCCACACGAACTGTGGACCCTCCACTACCCAGATTCTGGGTGTTGCCCCAAAGGAACTGCGCAGTACGCAGACCCTTCAAGGAGGGGGTGGATCCGATTACCCCCTTGGAAGTCTGGGGAACACCAGACTTTGCCCGCTCCTCACTCCTGAGGAATGACTCCGGCGCACCGATGTGCAGATGTGAGCCTCACCCTCCTGAAAGCATTTCGCTTGCAATCCGAAAGCAGAGCGGTCACATTGCGCTTGCGTTGACCGACATGACGCCGGTCACCTACATGGAGGGCACACCGTGAAGCGAGGTGCCGCCGTGGCGCAGTACCGGAGACCCGAGAGGAAGGAAGTCCCGCTCAACCTGCGCATCACGAAGAGCCAGGAGCAGGAGCTGCAGGATGCTCTGGCGGAGGAGCAGCGGGAGCCGGCCAACAGGGAGATGACCCGGACAGAGCTGGCCCAGCTCATCTGGGAGGATGGCCTCGACCTGTATGCGGCCCGGCACATGGTTGGGCCGGAGCGCGTGCGGGCGCTCGCCGCCAGCACCTTCGCCGGCAGCGAGCGGGCCACCCTCGCGGAAGCGCTGCGCCGAGGGCTGGACGTCCTGGAGCGCGAGGCCACCGGGAAGACGAAGAAGTAGCCCAGGAAGTCATGCGAAGCCGTAATGTCGGCCGTCTGGGCGTCCCCCAGGCAGCCGAACGGGAGAGGGGCATGCGTGCAGGCGTGAATAAGCGCGGTGGTGGTACGTCAGAGGCCACGCGCGGCACTGGGCCGCGTGACGACGAAGGCCCGCAGCAGACAGGGAGAGTCGGGCAGTACCACGTGGGCCGGTGCGTCGCCCGCGGAACCGAACTGGGAGACGCATACCTCGCGCACAACGTCCGTACCGGCAACCCGTCGTTCGTGTTTCGGCCGACCGAGGAGCAGCTGGACGGGAACAGCCCGTGCGCCTGGTCCGCCCGCGTCGGCTCCGCGCAGGGACGCGCCACCTTTGAGGTGCTGTCCGCCACGGCCCCCGTGTCTGTCTCCGCGGCTGAACTCTGCGAGGAGATGGCCGTGACAATGCGCGACGTGTCGGGGGTGCTGGAATCGCTGCTGCGCAGCCCCAACGTGCTGGACCACCTGCTGACGCCGCCCCCGTCGCGCCTCAAGCGCTGGTGGCTGCGCATGAAGCGCCGCGCCACGCAGCTCGCCTCCCGGCATGGGAAGAATGCCGCCCTGGGACTCCTGGCCGGCGGCTACGTGCTCGGCGGCGGCTACCTGGGCGCCAGCTACCTGCTCTCCACGCGCGGGGACGGGCCGCCCCCTCCGCCGGAACAACAGCGCTTCGCGCTCGCCCTGCCCGCCCCGGAGCAGGACGAGGCCGCGCTCGCCTCCAGTATCGCCAAGGCCGCGCTCGAGACTCCCGACACGGGCGTCTACGACGTGGGCGGCATCGTCCCTGCGCCGATGATGCTGGCGCGCGACATGCCGGCAGGCCCCTTCAAGAACCACAAGCGCCCGCCCTGCCGTGGCAGTCAGAAGGACATCAATGGCGGCTGCTGGATTGCCACCGAAGAAAAGCCCGACTGTCCCGACGACCAGTACGAGCACAAGGGCAAGTGCTGGGTGCCCGTGCTGGTGCCCCCCAACGGGGCAGACGGCGAGCCGAAGTCGATTTCTCGCTGAAGGGGCTTGCAATCAGGCCCCGGTCGTAGATAGCGTTTCGGTATCACGTAGTAAGTTTGAATTACGCAGTACCGCTGCCTAGCACCAGCGGTTCCTCACGCATCCAAATCGAGATACGGTAGCTAGACTCCTTGTCCGGCTGCCGTTAGGGCCCCGGAACACCTCATGGTGCGCCGGGTGTGTCCGCGGGATTCCTCATGTGTGTGCTAGCACATGAGGGGCCCGTCTTTCGGGAGGCGGCATGAGGCACCCAGCACGACACCCCGCCATCCCCTCCGCGCCTTTCGTGGCCGTGCGTCGCAGTCCTGGCGCTCGCGCCCGCGGGTCTCGCTGGTGCCTCCGACCCACCAGCGGGACCTGTCTTGTCGAGACCGCCCGGCGCGATGCGTCGGGCGTGTCCGCGGCTTTCGCATGTGTTCGCTAGCACATGCGGAACCCGTCTTTGGTGGCAGGAAGCCGCATGCGGCGCCCCTGCCTGCGGCTCGCGCTGGTGCCCCTAACCACCAGCGCCAGCCGCACTTTCACGCGTGCCCGCAGCACTCCGCATGGGTGGACGGTGCGTCCATGAATGGTACGCCCACCCCACGCGCAACGTGCGCCCCCGCCAGCACCTGGCGCACCAGCGGTGCGCGCCTCCACCCGGCCCTGCTGCACGCGTCCGGGCCGCCCTGAGCTGGCGCACACCTTGCTCTACATCCCCGCGGTCGAAGCCGGCGCCAGCCGGACAAGTCGTCCTCGGGCTCTGACGTGACTCAATAGGTAGTCACCGCACATCACACCTCAGCAGTTGTTCACCTTGTCCGAGTGGGGGAAGTCGAAGATGGATGCAACGACACTGGCAACGTTGGAAGGAATGGTCCGGAGAGTCATCCGCGAGGAGATTGGCGCGAGTGCTCCCGGCAGGGACGTGGACCTGCTCACGCTGGTGGAGGCCGCGACACTCGCGCGCAACGGCGGCACCACCATCCAACTGTGGCTCAAGCAGGGACGCCTCACTCGGTATGGCACTCCGCGCCGCCTCCTCATCAGTCGCCGCGAGCTGATGGACGCCTTGCGCCACGAGCCCGCCGAGCTGTCCGACGCCGCCATTGAGGCCCAGGCTGCGCAGTACGCGAGGGGTGGATGATGGGCACCGTCTACCTGCGCGCCGACTCGAAGTTCTACTGGATTGGCTGGACGGGACTGGACGGCAAACAGAAGTGCAAGTCCGCCAAGACGATGCACAAGGCCAGCGCCGAGAAGCTGCTGGCTTCCATCGAGCGGAAGGTGGAAGCCGAGCGGGAGAGCGGACTCGCCGCGCCACACCTCGGCCCCATCACCGTCGGACGCTACGCCCGGAGCTGGCTGGAGCAACGTCGGGCCCGGGGCATCGCGTCCATCAACGACGACACGGTGCGGTTCAATCACGCCTTGTCGTACCTGGAGGAACTGGTGCTGGCCGACGTGCGTCCGCGCCACATCCTCGCGGCCATCCGGGCGCTCCAGGCCAAGAAGAGCGATGCCGGTGAGCCGTACTTCGCTCCGCGCAGCATCCTCCACATCTACGCGGTACTGCGTGGCATGTTCTCCGACGCCGTGCGCGAGGAGCTCATCAGCGCGACGCCGTGTGTCCTCACCACTCGCCGTGGAGAGTTGCCGAAGCCGCGGGACAAGAACCTCGCGTGGCGCCACACCGCCATCTTCACCCGCGAGGAGGTCGTGGAACTCATCACCAACCGGACCCTCGCGGAGCCCCACAGGGTGCTCTACGCGATGCTCTTCCTGGGCGGCATGCGCATCAACGAGGCGACACCGCGCCGCTTCAGCCACCATCAGCCCCGCCTCAAGCCGCTGGGCAAGTTGCTCATCGCCAGCAGCTACGACCGCAAGCGGAAGCTGGAGAAGGCCGCCACGAAGACGGGCGTGGTGCGCGAGCTGCCGGTGCATCCGGTGCTCGCGCGCATCCTCCAGGACTGGCAGACGGAGGGATGGGCCCGGTGCTACGGCCGCCAGCCAACACCGGAGGACTACATCGTGCCGGCACCGGACTTCCGCATCCTCAACTCGAACGTGGCCTACAAGGGGCTCCTCAAGGACCTGGAGCAGCTCGGCCTGCGCCCCCGGCGGCAGCACGACGCCCGGCGCACCTTCATCACCTGCGCGCTGGAAGACGGAGCCCGGAAGGAGCTGCTGCGCTGGGTGACTCACGGACCTGGCGGCGACATCGTGGACTCCTACACCTCCCCATCCTGGCAGGTCCGCTGTGAGCAGGTCGCCCTGCTCAAGCTGCCCTTCCCCGAGGCCCTCCACCCGATGAGGAGGGGCCCGAGAATGGCGATTCACTACGGCACTACTACGGCGCGAGCAACCACATGACTTTGCAGGCGAATTTGACGCAGGAGGCGGTCATTCCACCCGCCTCCCAAGTGACGGCCGCTTCAGCTCCGCCGGCGCTTGGAGCGCGTCGCCTCCCAGCCCATCAAGGTCCGGCTGCGCTCGTGGCGCCGGTGGTCGCGCTCGGCGGTCGCGTTGCTCTGCCGGACCTGGTAGGCCCGCTCGCGCCGCAGCCGCTCGTAGCTGGCGAGCCGTGCTTCGGGCAGCGCACCCGTCGCCACGGCTTCGCGCACCGCGCACCCGGGCTCGCGCTGGTGGTGGCAATCCGTGAAGCGGCAGCCAGCGGCGAGTTCGAGGATGTCCGTGAACGCCGGCTCGACGCCGTCGTCCTCGCCCCACAACCCCAGCTCGCGCATGCCGGGCCCGTCAATGAGCATGCCTCCGCCGGGGAGCACGAACAGCTCCCGGTGCGTGGTGGTGTGGCGGCCCTTGTCATCCTCGGCGCGGACGGCCTGGGTGGCCAGCCGCGCCTCGCCCAGGAGCCGGTTGACGAGCGTGGACTTGCCGACACCGGAGGAGCCGAGCAGCGCCCCCGTCTTCCCCGCCGGCAGCCACGTGCGCAGTGACTCCACGCCCTCGCCCGTCCAAGCGCTCAAGGCCAGCACCGGCACGCCCGGCGCCAGGTCCTCCACCTCGGCCACGAGCGAGGCCGCGTCGGGGTGAAGGTCCGCCTTGGTGAGCACCACCACGGGCGAGCCGCCGCTGCTCCATGCCAGCGCCAGCGCGCGCTCGATGCGGCGGGGGTTGAAGTTGCCGTCGAGCCCGGCGACCAGGAACACCACGTCCAGGTTGGCGGCGATGAGCTGGCCGTCGCGCTCGCTGCCGGCCTCTCGCCGCGCCAGCACGCCGCGGCGCGGCAGCACCGCGTGGAGCAGCGCCTCGCCGTCCCCGTCGGGGAGTTGGAGCGCCACCCAGTCGCCAATGGTGGGCAGGGACTCGGCGCCGGGCGCGTGGTGGAGGAGCCGGCCGGCGGTGCGCGCCAGCAGGGTGCGCGTTTCCGTCTGGACCGTGAGGAGCCCACGCTGCTGGCGCACGACGCGGCCAGGAACGAGCGAGAGCGAGGACTGCGAGAGGAGTGAGGAGAAGGCGTTGTCGAAGGCTGGACCCCAGCCGAGGATTTCGAGCGACATGATGGGAAGGACTCCGGACACAGCGGTGCCTGCGGCGCACCTGGTTCTTCAGGGCACCCCGAGGAGCGCGCGACGGCGCTGTGCAGGACCTTCGCGGCCGGCTAGACGGCGCGCGCCCTCGAGGCGAACAGGACTTCCATCGCGTCGAGCACAAGGGGCGAGTTCACGAAGCCTCCAGAGGGTTGCGAGGGGCGGCGTCCATCGCCGTCCGGTACGCCCTGTCTACCTCGGCGCGAGGCGGCGGGGAATGGCCACCAGGGCCCCCCCTGGACGCGCGTGCGCCAGGCGAGCGCTCGCTTTGCTGGTGGGTTCCGGTGGCGGCGGACACGCCCCACTGTTAGGGGCAGATGTTCTCCAAGGAGCAGCCGTGTTCCGATTCGAAAACGACCGGGCGCTCATCGAATCCTTCCGCCCGAGCGACCGACGCGTCATCGAGATGCCCCCGGGCATCACCTTCCCGCTCTTCGTGCGTGACTACCTCGCCTGGACGGAGACGTCGGGCGCGCGCGTGTACCTCATCTTCTCCGCGCCGGGCAGCCGCAAGCCCATTGGCATCATCTTCCGCCGGGACTCGCTGGGCGGAGAACCCGTCACCCGCATGTGCGAGTGGTGCCACAGCTACGGCTCCGCCCATGAGGTGTGCCTGCTCACCACAGCCGTGGACAGCAAGCGTCGCGTGGGGGTGAACCTTTGCGCCGACCTGCGGTGCAGGGAGAAGATGGAGGACGCGGCGGACCGCGCTGGCCGGCACCCGCTTGAATTTCTCGGAAAGCTCAATGAGCGAATGTTTCGTTTCGCGCATGAGGCATTGGGCATCGAGGCCCAGCCCGCCGCCTGAGGCGCACGGGCAATCGGGCTTGACCGTGGCGGCATCCTTCGCTCTTTAGCGAAGTGATGCCCCTTGTCCGCCTCCTCGTCCTCGCCTCGCTGCTGGCCGCGGGATTCGCCGCCGCCGCTCCCGTCGTGCAAGTGCCGGAGGGTGGCAAGCCAGTCGAGGTGGTGAGCCAGGGCGTCGTCTGCGGACCGGTCCGCAACGGCTGGAGTCTGGGCCCGGATGGACGCTCCGTGCATCCGCCCGCCAGGCCGGATGACAACACCCGTACGCAAGACCTCAAGGTCGCGGACACGCCGGCGCAGTGCGCCACCAGTGAGCGCATCGTCACGGTCATCGCCACCGGTCCGCTGCCGCGCATCGACGCCTCGGGGACCTCTTTCTACCCGGACGAGGGCCGCCTGGAGCTGCGCGGCGTGGGGCTGTTGAACGTGGGCGTCGCGTGGTCGGGCAGGCCGCGCGGCGAGCCGGAGCGCCCGGCCATGGAGGGGCAGGACATCTGCCTGTCGCCCTCCAAGCCCCGAGGCCTCGCGGACTGCGCGGTGCCCGTCCCTCAGGGCCTGCCCACGGACACGGCGCTCTTCTGGATTCCGCCTTATGGCCGCAGGGGTCCGGACGTGAAGACCTATGACGCCTTCGGGAACCTGGTGGACCCGGAGTCGCTGCGCATCCGCCCCGGCCGCACCATCCTCACCGAGCCGTTGGTGCTCTCCAGCGGCATCGACGTGTCGAAGGGTCCGGGCAGCGTCCCCGTCAGCCACTCCGAGGCGATTGCCACCGCCGACTGCGGCATCGCCCGCTGCGAGCCGGATGAAGGCTTCATCTCCGTGCGCAACGTCCCGGGCGTGGACGCCACCGTGACGCTGCGCGCGCGGCTGGTGCCGCGTGTCTACTTCTCGCGGGGCGACGTGCTCGACCAGGTCATCACCACCACGCTGTCGGTGCTGGCGTGTCCACTCACCCCGGTGGAGGGCTCGGTGCTGCGCGGCGCGGAGAACTCCGCGCTCGTCGTGCGGCTCGACCCGGTCTGCGCCCATGACCCGCGCACCCTCATCTGGACGGTCAACGGTCTGCGCGTCCGCGTGGAGCGCGTGGTGAAGCTGGCGGAGGGCACCTACGTGCTGCTGCGCACTGGCGGCACGTCCGACCAGCAGGTGACCATCACCGCGCTGACCTCGCGGCAGGACGGAACGGTGGTGGCCTCGGAGACGGCGAAGACGCTGCCCCTGCCCGTCCCCCGCGCCAGCCTGGAGCTGCCCGGGCATGGCTCCATCGACTTCATCCCCACCAACCGGCCCGCCGAGGTGAGCATGGCGTCCAACGCGGGCCTGGGACGCTTCGTGCTGGAGCCGCTGCCTGGCGCCTACAGCGTCACGACTCGCGAGTCCGTCACGCTCATCCAGGGCGAGGCGGCCCCGGGCGCCTTCGTGGCGCTGCGCTTCGGCTACCGGCTCCCCACGTTGCCCGCGGAGCTGGCCACGGCGGACCTGGTGCTGGTGGACGAGCGCTTCCAACGCGTGGTGCGCGAGGCCAGCGTGCCCGCCCGCATCGAGAACCTGGTGGAGTTCGTCTGCGCGGACAAGGACGGCAAGGACCAGCAGTTGGAGCCCAGCCGCCCCCACCGGATTCCGTACGAGATGCGCAACACCTGTCGCGTCATCGTGCACCGTGAGCGGTTGAAGCCAGAGGATGGGAACCAGGAGGTCCTGCTGCGCATCAGCGTCACGAAGCCGGACGGCTCGGTGCGCGGTGAGAGCGGCGTGGAGCAGCGGATGTTCCTGCGCCCGCAGGGAGAACAGCGAGACATCCCCGTGCCGGGCAACCTGGGGCAGTACGACCGCATCATCGTCCAGGTCTCCCACGTCGCGGACGAGTCCCGCTATGCCTTGAGCGCGACGGACCGCACGGGCCTGCCCTCCGCGCAGTGGACGGCCATCGTCACCGGTGGCCTCTTCCGGCTCTATACGACGGCCGCGATTCCCGCCGGCCTCTACCGCGCCACCGAGCCCACGGGGCAGCTCGCCATCAACTTCGGTGTCGTCTCGCGACTGGCCCTGCTGAACAACGAGGGCCAGGAGCGGCTGCTGGGAATCGAAGCGGGATTGATGGGACTGGGGCTCGTGCCGCAGTCGGGTGACATCCAGTTTCCGCCCACGCTCGCGGTCGTCCTGGGACTGGGTCTGCGCGTTCCGATTGGCCCCGGCGCCGCCGTGGGCGCACAGGCGTGGATGGCCTACGAGTTCCGTGGCGACATCCGGCGCCGTACGGGAGGAGACCCGTCGTTGGACCCTGTCGTTCCGTCGAGCAAATGGTCCTTCATCTTCGGACCGAGCATCTCTGTCGGTAACGTGGGCTTCAATCTCTGAGCGCCGGGGGATTGAGGCGAACCGGTCCTCGCGAATGCACTCCTCCGCTGAGGACCGGCTCCCACTCGCCCATCCCACACGCCCGAGCCGTCCGACTGCAACGGGCTGACTGCCCCGTTCTGATACGCCACCCCCGCCCTACCCGCCGCCCGTACTGCCCTGTGTCAGCCGGATTGATGGCTGACTGGTGATGCCGTGCTGCTGTGTCAGCCATGCCTCTTGCTGACGAGTGCTGCGGTGTTTCTGTTCCAGGTTGATTGCCGACATGCGCTGCCTGTGTCAGGCAATTGCTTGCTGAGCTGTGTTGCGTGTTGCCTGTGTCAGGCAATTGCTTGCTGTGCTGTGCTGCGTGATGCCTGTGCCAGGCAATTGCTGCCGGCGTGTGCTGCTTACTGCTTCGTGCCGCTGATCTGCCCCGTCCTACCCGCCGCCCGTGCTGCCCCGTACCGCCCTGTCCTGCGTGCTGCCCCGTCCTACCCGCCGCCCGTC
>JBKGHI010000097.1:0-28101 GCA_046520405.1 Myxococcus sp. 1LA | reverse complement strand
CGGCCACGGGTGCCCGCCCAGACGCAGGACGCCTGACCGCGCGCCAGGCCGCCGCGCGCCTGGAGACGGAGTACCGGCGGACGGCCACCACCCTGCGGGACGCGGGAGCGCTGGTGATCCGGGCCCCCGCGCGCGGCTTCGGCGCGGCCACGCTCAACACCTATCTGGACGTGAAGGCGCGCGGCCTGCTCTAGGCCTCTGCGTCAAGTCCAGCGGAAAGATTGTACGCAGCGTGCAGTCAACATGTATCGGCACCGCTCGCGAAGAAGCATGCCAATCGCGCGGAGGCCGATTTTTCGGCCTCGGACACGACCCCCTTTACAGATAGGCGCGCGTCAACAAAATGGCCGGTCCTCGCCCGCCGTGACGGTGGGCGACCTCAAAATCACCACGGATGGAGACGGTCTTGGCGGAGGTCGCGAGGGGATTCAGGGTGGAGGTTGAGGCGGACGCGGCGGCGGCGGTGGCGGCACGGATGGAGTCCGGGTCGGCGGCGGCACCCGCGGCGTTGACGCCCTTCCATGAGCGGTTGCTGGCCGAGGAACTCCTGGCTCGCAGCGGCGACACGCAGCAGCGGCTGGCCGGCGCGCTGTCGGAAGCGAAGGTGGACCTCAACCCGCACCAGGTCGAAGGCGCCATGTTCGCGCTCGACTCGCTGTCGCGCGGCGGCTGCATGCTGGGCGACGAGGTCGGCCTGGGGAAGACGATTGAAGCGGGGCTCGTCATCGCCCAGCTCATGGCCGAGGGGAAGTCGCGCATCCTCATCATGGCGCCCGCCACGCTCCGGGCGCAGTGGAACAGCGAGCTGAGGGAGAAGTTCGACCTGGACAGCGTCCTGGTGGATGGCCGCACCGTGCGCGCCACCGGCAACTGCTTCGACCAGCCCTTCCCCGTCATCTGTTCCCACCCGTTCGCGGCCAACAAGGCGCACCTGACGGCGGAGATTCCCTGGGACCTGGTCGTCATCGACGAGGCCCACCGCCTGCGCAACGCGCACCGGCCCAACAACAAGATGGGGCAGGCGCTGCGGGCCTCCCTGGCTGGCAAGCCCAAGCTGCTGCTGACCGCCACCCCGCTCCAGAACGACCTGATGGAGCTGTTCGGGCTGATGTCCCTGCTGGACGAGCAGATTCTCGGCCCCGAGCACGCCTTCCGCAGCCGCTACCGGGCGGACGAGGCCGGCGGCATGCCCGAGGCCGCCGCCATCGAGCTGAAGGAGCGGCTGGCCCCCGTGGTGCAGCGCACCCTGCGCCGGCAGGTGCGGGAGTACGTCCGCTACACCAACCGCCGCTCCATCGTGGAGGACTTCACCCCCTCCCCCGAGGAGCACGACCTCTACGAGAAGGTCAGCGAGTACCTCCAGCGCTCCGAGGCCGCGGCGATTGAGCCCGGCAAGAAGACGCTGCTGACGCTCTGCTACCGCAAGCTGCTGGCGTCCTCCACGTACGCCATCGCGCCCACGCTGCGCCGGCTGTCGGACAACCTGGAGAAGCGGCTCCAGGCGGCGAAGCTGGGCCAGCAGGCCCTGGCGATGTTCGAGCCCGAGGAGGCCAAGCAGTTCGTCGAGGAGGGCGAGGAGTGGTCGGACGACCCGGCCAAGGCGCCCAACGTCCGCGCGCTGGAGCAGGAGGTCTGGGAGCTGCGCCAGTACGCGGACCTGGCGGACTCCATCAAGGTCAACGCCAAGGGCGAGGCGCTCAAGCGCGGCCTGGACCGGACCTTCGCGGTGATGAAGACGCACGGGTGGCCGGAGAAGGCCCTCATCTTCACCGAGTCCAAGCGCACGCAACAGTACCTCTTCAACCTGCTGTCGGAGAGCGGCTACCAGGGGAAGATTTCGCTGCTGTCCGGTGACGCGGGCACGCCCGAGGACCGGCGCGCGCTGGTGGAGGAGTTCCGCCACCGCACCCAGATTCTCATCTGCACCGAGGCCGGCGCCGAGGGCCTCAACCTCCAGTTCTGCAACCTGGTGGTGAACTACGATTTGCCCTGGAACCCGCAGCGCGTGGAGCAGCGCATCGGCCGCTGCCACCGGTACGGCCAGCAGCGGGACGTGCTGGTCATCAACTTCCTCAACCGGATGAACGCGGCGGACGCCCGCCTCTTCGAGCTGCTGGAGAAGAAGCTGAACCTCTTCGACGGCGTGTTCGGCGCGTCGGACGAAATCCTGGGCGCGCTGGAGAGCGGCGTCGACTTCGAGCGGCGCGTGCTGGACATCTACCAGTCCTGCCGCAAGCCGGAGGACATCAACATCGCCTTCGACAAGCTCCGTGAGGAGCTGGAAGGCCGCATCAGCCAGCGCATGACGGAGATGCGCTCGGTGGTGCTGGAGCGCTTCGACGGCGACGTGCGGCGGCGGCTGCGCGGGCAGAACGAGCAGACGAAGGAAGCGCTGGCCAAGCGCCAGCAGGAGGCTCGCGCCCTCACCGCTTCCGTGCTGGGCAGCCGCAACTCGGGCCGGCTGGAGGTGGCCAAGGCGCCTACGCCGTCAAGGAGCGCACCCAGGACGCGGTGAGCTACCTGCAACTGGACGCGGCGGGCCTGCCGTCACGGCTGGCGCGGCTCGCGGGCAGCGAGGGCTGGTGGTTCGCCTACAAGTTCGAGACGACCGGCCTCAAGCCCGAGGAGAAGCTGGCGCACCTCGTCCTCGTGCGGGACAGGGACGGCTTCCGCGCCCTGCCCATGGCGGATGGCGCGCACTTCGTGAAGCTGGCGGCGAAACCGGAGCGGCGCCGTCAGCCCGCCCCTGTGTCCGTGCAGTTGATGCAGGAGCAGGCGCTGATGGCGGCGAAGGACGAAATCGTCCGGGCCGCGGAGCGGCGCAATGCCCTGGAGCTGGACAAGGCCAAGGAGCGCGCGGACCGCTACGTGGAAGACTGCCTCATGGAGTCGCGCGAGGCCGTGGAGGCCGCGCGGCAGGTCTGGATTGAAGCGCGCAAGCAGGTGGGCGTGGCCGAGGACATCGCCGACAAGGCCAAGGCCCGCGCGCACGCGGACCGGATGGAGCGCGAGTACCGCCGCAAGCTGTCCTCGCTCCGCAACGAGGAGGAGAAGCGCTACGCCTCCAAGGACCGGCAGCTCGCGGACCTGGCCAACAAGGCGAAGGTGACGGAGAAGCGCTCCCTCATCGCCTCCGCCTACTTCTGGCTGTCGTAGTCGGCCGGGCGCAGGCGTACCCACGTCGCGCCCCAGCCTCCGTCCCCTTCGCCAGCGGAGCGGAACGACTCCACCTCCGGCAGCTTGGGGAGCAGCGACTGCACGGTGCGCCGCAGCGCGCCCGTGCCCTTGCCGTGGATGATGCGCACGTCCAGGACGCCCTTCTGACGGCACGCCCACAGGTACTCCACCACCAGGTCCTTCACGTCGCGCGGGTGGAAGAGGTGCAGGTCCAGGTTCCCATCAATGGGAATTTCTACTGCCTCGTCCTCGGACGGCGGCGGCTCCGGCCCTTCGGGCGGGAGCGGCGGCTCATTCGCGTCCAGGACCGGCAGGCGTCTTCGGCTCACGCTCCCACTCCTGCTTCTCCTTCTCCGCCAACTGACGGCGCCGCTCGCGAGCGGCCTTGAAGCGCTCGGACAAGGACGTCACTTCGCTCTTCAGCGCGGAGAGGTTGGTGGAGACGCTGCCCGGGCCGCCTTGCTCGCGCCCGGCCGCCTGCTCGCCCTGGGCGCCCGCGCCCCCTGCGGACATCAGCTGGACCACCAGGGCTGCAACCGAGATGACTGTCATGGCCCCACAGGTAAGCAAGACGCGTGCTCAGAGGCAAGTGGTCCTCAGGAGGAGGCGGCCTGCCGCTCGGCCTCTTCCCTTCTCCCCAGCACGACGCGCTCGGCCAGTTTGATAGCGGACAGAGGCGCGCTGCCCTCGGCCTTGTTGTTGATGGTGATGAAGGTGGGCTTGTCCCGGCGCAGCGCCGCCAGGCACACCCGGGCCAGGACGTCTCGCGTGGGCACGTCTTCGTCCACCAACTGGTTGAACGGCGCGTACTTCGCGCGCGCCTCCTCGTAGCCGAGGTCCGGCGGCAGCATCCACCGCACCACCAGCGCGCGGGCCTCGAAGGCGCGGGTGAGCTTCGCCTGACGGCCCACGGGCGGCATGTGCGCCCACACCGCCAGCACCGGGCTGACGCCCACGTCCGCCAACGCCTGGGCGAGCCCTTCCGTGAGCAGTTCCTCGTTGCGCAGCTCCACCGCGTACAGCGGCCCCTTGGGCAGCGCGGCGAAGAAGGCGTGCAGCCGCTCCACGAAGCGCGCGGGCCCACCCAGCGCCTGCGGATCCTGCGGCGGAAATTGGAAGACGAGCGGCCCCGCCTTCTCCCCCAGCCCCTCCACGAAGGGCATGACGACGGCCTCCGTGGCATAGGCCGCGTGGAGGAAGCGCTCATTGGACTGCCCCCGCTGCGCGCCGTAGCGCTCATGCGTGGGGAAGCGCGCCAGGGTGCACACCTCGTGGGCCTTCACCAGGAAGCGGAAGGTGTCCGGCACCTGGGCGGCGTACTCGGCGAAGGCGCTGGCGGAGATGGGGCCATAGAAGGTCCGGTCAATGCCCACCGTGCGCAGCACCGGGTGGCGCGCGTACGCGGCCAGTCCCTCCCGCGCGAGCTGCGAGGCGGAGGCCTCGTGGTCATAGACGATGCCGGCCCAACCGGGGAACGTCCACGAGGACGTCCCGAGGAACACCCCTTGCGGCAGCGCCTGCCCCAGCGTGGCCAGGGGCTCCGGCACTTCCGCGGGCTCCACCGGCTGCGCGCCCTTGCGCCCCTTGGCGGGCGGCTCCACGGCGGCGCCGGTGAAGAGGTCGAGCTGTGCGGGTCCTCGCTCCTGCGCCATGGCGTGTCTCCTGGGCCAGTCCAGTCGGCACCGCGGCACGGTGCCGTGCATCCAGCGCAGGTAACGCCGGACGCCACCGGATGCAGGAGGTTGCCTCAGTCCAGCCCCACGTCCCAAGTGCCTTGTCGCTCGACAGGCGACCGGGCGACGAATGGGCTCGGGCGCGCGCCCTACACCTTGAGGCGGATGGCCCCGGGAACCAGCGACATGGTGCACGGGAGGCGGCCCGGCGTCTCGCCGTCCACGTCCAGGAACACGTCGGCGCCGTCCACCGGCTCGGCGCGCAGGGTGCGGCAGCGCAGGCGGCGCGTGCCCTTCCACGTCACGTGCGAGCCGTTGTAGACGCCCTTTGACTTGAGGACGAAGTCACTCAGGCCGTAGCCGGACCAGATGGTGACGTCGAAGAGGCCGTCATGGGTGACGGCGTCGGGCGCCACGAACATGCCGCTGCCGAAGTAGCGGCCGTTGGCCACGGCCACCGCGGTGATGCCCAGCACCTCCTCCGGGCCGCCGTCCACCGACAGGCGCACCTGCCGCTCGGAGTACTTCACCAGACCCTTCAGCGTGCCCCACATGAAGCTGAGGTGGCCGCCCAGGGCCTTGCTGCTCTGGTTGACCTCCTGGGCCACCACCGCGCTCACACCGAACGAGGCGATGTTGGCGAAGTAGCGCGTGGCGGGCTTGCCGTCGTTGTCGACGAAGTCCAACCGGCCCACGTCGAAGGGCTCCGTCGCGCCGGAGCGCAGCCGCTCCAGCGAGGACGCCAGGTCCAGCTCCCACCCGAAGGTGCGCCGGAAGTCGCCGCCCGTGCCCCGCGGAATCAGCCCTAGCGCCGCGTTGGGATTCAGCGCCTTGCCGTCCTGGAAGAAGCCGTTGGTGACTTCGTTGAGCGTGCCGTCACCGCCCACCGCGACGATGCACTCATACCCGTCCAGGAGCGCCTGACGGGCGATGCGCGCCGCGTCCATGCCGCCCTGGGTGAAGCCGTGGCCGAAGTCGCCCAGCGCCCTGCCCACCTGCGCGGAAATCTCAGCCCAGCGCTTTCCCGTCTGACCGTTGGCGCTGCGCGGATTGACCACGAGGAACGTCTTCATCTGGCCCTGCCCCTCCCTGTGCCCTCCTGTTTACGCGGTTGTGCGCTGGCACTCCACTCCGCGCCCTGCGAAGGACGCGGAGGGTCCGCTGCCACCCCGCGTCAAACGGGGTGGCGCCAAGACGAGGGCTCGCGTGTGACGGACTAGGCCTTCTGCGGCACCGGCACCGGACGCACGTGCACTTCCTTGAGCTGCCGGTCATCCACGTCGCCCGGGGCGCCCGTCATCAGGTCCGTGCCCGTCTTCGACTTCGGGAACGGAATCACGTCGCGCAGGGACTCGGCGCCCGTCAGCAGGAAGGCCAGCCGGTCCATGCCCAGCGCGATGCCGCCGTGCGGAGGAGCGCCGAACTTCAGCGCGTCCAGCAGGAAGCCGAACTTGGTGCGCGCGTCCTCGTCGCTGATGCCCAGCGCCTTGAACACCTCCGCCTGCACCTTCGGGTCGTGCAGACGGATGGAGCCGCCGCCAATCTCGAAGCCGTTGAGCACCACGTCGTAGCGGTGGCACTTCACCCGGCCCGGATCCGTGAGCAGGTACGCCACGTCCTCGTCGTGCGGACGCGTGAAGGCGTGGTGCGCCGCCGCCCAGGTGTTCGTCTCGTCGTCGTACTCGAAGAGCGGCGGGTTCACCACCCACAGGAACTTCCACTGGCCGCCGCTGCCGTACTCCGGAATCAGGCCCAGCTTCTTGGCCACGTGCACGCGCAGGTTGGCCATCACCGTGTGGACCAGCGACTCCTTGCCGAACTGGAACAGGAGCAGGTCGCCCGTCTTCGCGCCCACGGCCTGGTTGATGGCCTGACGCAGCGCGGGGCTGATCGTCTTGGACAGCGGGGACTGCGTCCACTCGCCGCCTTCGGCCACCTTCGCGCGGGCCAGGCCCTTGGCGCCGGCCTGCTTGGCGAACTCCTCCAGCTTGTCGCTCTCCGCGCGGCTCATCGCCTTGTCCGCGGGGATGACCATGGCCTTGACGATGCCCTTGTTCTGCACCGCCTCCCAAATCATGGGGACGCCGCCGCCCTCGCCGTGCTCGCGGATGAGGTCGGTGAGCACCACGTGCTCCAGGCCGAAGCGCAGGTCCGGCTTGTCGTTGCCGTACTTCGCCATGGACTCATAGAAGTCCATCCGCATGAAGGGCGTGGGGATGTCGATGCCCAGCACCTCGCCCCACAGCTTCTTCAGCAGGCCCTCGATCATCGTGAAGATGTCGTCCTGCGTGACGAAGCTCATCTCCACGTCGATCTGGGTGAACTCCGGCTGCCGGTCCACGCGCAGGTCCTCGTCGCGGAAGCACTTCACGATTTGGAAGTACCGGTCGAAGCCCGCCACCATGAAGAGCTGCTTGTAGAGCTGCGGGCTCTCCGCCAGCGCGTAGAACTTGCCCGGGTTGAGGCGGCTGGGGACCAGGAAGTTGCGCGCGCCGCCCGGCGTGTACTTGCCCATGAAGGGCGTCTCCAGCTCCAGGAACCCGTTGTCCACCATGTACGAGCGCGTCAGCGCGTTCATCTTCGAGCGCGTCATCAGCGAGCGCTGCAGCGGCGCGCGGCGCAGGTCCAGGAAGCGGTGGGCCAGGCGCTTCTCCTCGGACGTGTCGATGCTGTCCTCGATGGGGAACGGCGTCGGCTCGGAGCGGTTGAAGATGGTGAGGTCGCTGGCCCGGACCTCGATTTCACCCGTCTTCATCTTCGGGTTCACGTTCTTTCCGCGCGACACGACCTTGCCGCGCACGCCCACGCAGAACTCCAGCCGGAGGCTCCCGGCGAGCGCGTGCGCCTCCGCGTGGTCCGGCTCGAACACCACCTGCGTGATTCCGTCCCGGTCTCTCAGGTCGATGAACACCGCGCCGCCGTGGTCCCGGCGGTTGTGCACCCAGCCGAAGAGGACGACTTCCTCGCCGACGTTGGTCGCGGTGAGCTGACCGCAAGTGTGGGTACGCTTGACCTCGGAGATGAACGGGACTGCCATGGCACCGCCTGCTGGATTCGAAGGGGGAAGAACGCGAGGCACATTACGGATCGCGGAAACAACGCGTCAAGGAATCCCAGCGCCCCGGGACTGACTCAAACCGTCGGATTCAGGGCGGATTCCGGGTGCCGGCCCCAGCGGTTGAGCCAGGGCGCATCCTCCGGCCGCCCCCCATGCAAGGGAACCCCGGCGTCGCGCCCCACCCCACCCCGCCAACCCCGGCGGCGAGCACGTGTCGTCCTGGGGGGAATACACGTTCCGAGCGGTCCGGAGTAAAACGGATGACATGCTCCGAACAGTCATCGCCTCCACCGCCGCGCTGGGACTGGCCGCCGGCTGTGCGCCCGATTCGACCGCGCCCGTCAAGGTCAGCGCCCTGGTCCTCTCCAGCAACGGCCAGTACGTCCCCCAGGAGGTGGAGCTGAAGACCATCTCCGACATCGTCGGGCTCAAGGGCACGGTGGCCGACCTCCAGGGAGGCGCGCGCATCGTCATTGACTCCAACGACCCGGACCTGAACAACGCCACGACGCCGGAGGGCTACGCCAACGCCCTGCTGAAGAACGCCGGCCGGGACGTCAGCGCCAACTACATCTCCCAGGACGGCGTGCTGTGGCCGGCGGACTTCCACACCTGGAACATGGTGACCGCCTACTACAGCATGGAGCGCGCCTACGATTACTTCCGCGTCGTCGGCAACATCCCCGCGGCGGACTTCAAGGACCCCGTCACCACGTACTACTTCCCGGAGTTCGTGCTCGCGGACGTGGACAAGGACCCGTTGAACGACAACGCCATGTACTTCTCCGTGCTGGAGTCGTTCCTGGTGCTGCCCTTCGACCAGCTCCAACGCGCCCCGCTGGCCATCAACGCCGGCGTCATCGCCCACGAGTACGCGCACCGCGTCTTCAACCTGAAGGCCTACGGCGGCCAGCAGTTCCCGGAGGCCCTCACGCTGTGGCAGCAATCCGGCGCCAGCCCCGGCGCCAACATCCTCAAGTCCTTCGACGAGGGCCTGGCGGACTACCACGCGTACGGCTCCACCTGTCAGACGACCCAGGGCGGCAAGGGCTGCGACACGCGCTTCTTCTCCACGTCCTTCCACGGCAACCTCTACGGACAGGTGACCGAGGACCGGGACCTGGCCGCGTGGACCGCTGCATGGACGCGTCGCTGCTGAGCCAGCTCTACAACCAGAACCTCAGCGCGTTCAGCGGCAACGAGTACCGGGTGGGCACGCTGCTCGCCAGCGCCCTGTACCAGGCCGGCGAGGCCACCGGTCAGCGCGACGTGCTGCTGCGCGCCATCGTCGCCTCGTACAACGACGAGAGCACCACCACGCCCGGCCTCTACCAGCTGGCGCGCGCCACGCTGGCGGACCAGTCCCGCTTCACCCTGTCCGTGGCCGCCAGCGCCATCATCACCCACATCACCGACCTGCGCTTGAAGGAGGCCGTCTGCAACGAGCTGATGGACCATCTCCAGATTCCGCGCGCGGAGCTCGTCGGTAACGACCCCAACATGTGCCCGCCCAGCGCCGCGGGTGGCACCACCTGCCCCCGCCTGGACCTGTGAGCATGAGGACTGCTTCCGTGAAGACGTGGCTCTTGCGTTGCGCCCTGGGCAGCCTCGCCCTGTCCACTCCCGCCCTGGCCCAGGACGAGGACGACCCCTACGCCTACCCGGACGAGGTGCCCTCCGACAACACCGCCGAGTCCTACGACGAGGTCCGCCCCCGGGTGGATGAGGCGGACGACTTCCGCCGCGTGTCCGAAGAGGAGCACGACGAGGGCGAGGACGACTTCAAGCCCCTCTCCGGCCTGGACGACCCGAACCTCGGCGTGGCCATGGAGTTCATCACCGGCGCCCTCTTCCTGGACAGCCCGCGCGGCCGGGCGGCGGAGACGCGCCTGGGCCTGGGCGTGCGCGCCACGTGGGAGTACGGCCGCATCCTCGACAACGAAGCCCTGCGCGAGGCCCTCTGGGCCGACATCCGCTGGACCTTCGGCGGGACCAGCGACGGCACCGACTTCATCCAGGCCAACACGAGCTTCCACTACTTCACCATCGCCCCGGCCTATGAGCTGAAACTCGGCAAGTCCGACTTCGGCTTCTACGCCCAGGCGGGCGGCGGCATCGCGTACACGGCGTCCACGCTCAACATCGACACGGTGGAAACCAAGGTGAGCGGCATCAAGCCGCTCATCCAGTACGGCGTGGGCTTCCGCGGCCGTCCCCGCCTCACCTCCTCCGGCAACTTCCGCCTCGCCTTCCGGCTGGAGGCCCTGGGCTACCGCCGCGGCTACCAGAGCGACTTCTTCCTCGGCGGCAGCCTCGGCACCGCCTTCTGAAGTCGCCTGCACCGGCCGCTCGCCGCGCCTCCGTCGGCGGGCGGCCATGTAGATTTTTCCACCGCCTCCCCGCCTCGCCAGCGCCCCCTCCTTGCGACTTCAAGGAGTTGGGCCTGGCACGCCGTGTGCTCTGACTTCACGCCGGGACGGGAACGTGGGTTCCCCTGGGGGCTGGGAGGCGAGCGATGAAGAACGCGCAGGGACAGGGACAGCACTTGGACCCCGTATGTGGGAAGGCCTTGGACACACCCGAGGGCCGCCCCACCGCTGAGTACAAGAAGCGCCGTTACTTCTTCTGCTCGGAGCGGTGCCGCCACGCCTTCGAAAAGCAGGCGGAGCGCTTCCGCTTCAACGAACTGGCCCGCGTCGGCGCGCTGATGACGCCGGGCCGCGTCCGCTGGGGCATTGCGTGAGGCAACCGGCCTAGGCGGCCACGCGCAGGTCCTTGAGCCGCAGCGACAGCTTGCGCTGGCCTCGGAAGGTGTCGAAGCCGGCCTGGAAGGCGAGGTCCACCGGGCCATCCACCAGCGTGGCCCGGTCCGCCATGTTGAAGCCAATGGCGTCCAGCTCCGGCGCGTCCACCAGGGCCAGCTTGAGGTGCCCGCTGCCGGTGCCGGACTTGGGCTGCAGCACGCGCGGGCGAGCCACCTGCCGGCGCAGCACCAGCACGGGCTCCGGGTTGCCCTGACCGAAGGGCCCCAACCGCTGGAGCGACTCCACCGCGTGGGCGTCCAGCTCCGTGGGGTTCACCACCGCGTCCACGCGGCAGCGCGGAATCAGGTCCTCGGGCGTCAGGCGCTGGTAGGCAATCTTCTCGAAGGCTTCCCGGAAGGCGGGCAGCCGGTCCGCGTCGATGGTGAGCCCCGCGGCGTGCTTGTGGCCACCGAAGCGCGTCAGCATCTCCGCGCAGCCACTGAGCGCGTCATGGAGGTGGAAGGCCTCGATGCTGCGCGCCGAGCCCTTCCCCACGCCGTCCTTCACGCCCACCATGACGGTGGGCCGGTAGAAGCGCTCCACCACGCGCGAGGCGACGATGCCGATGACGCCCGGGTGCCAGCCCTCGTCGTAGAGCACCAGGCCGCGCGCGTCCTTCAGCGACTCCGCCTGGGCCAACGCCTGAGTGAGGATGCTGCTCTCGATGCCCTGGCGCTCCGCGTTGGCGCGGTCCAGCACCGTGGCCAGCGAGCGCGCCGTCTCCGGCGACTCCGAGCACAGCAACTGGAGCCCCAGCGAGGCGTCATGCAGCCGGCCCGCCGCGTTGATGCGAGGCCCCAGGCGGAAGCCCACCTGGCCCGCGGTGACGGAGGCGTCCGGGTCCATGCCCGCCACCTCCTTCAAGGCGCGCACGCCCGGACGGCGGCCCGCGCTCAGCTCCTGGAGGCCGTGGGACACGAGGATGCGGTTGGCGCCGGTGAGCGGCACCACGTCCGCCACCGTGGCCAGCGCCACCAGGTCCATCATGGCGCGGAGGTTGGGCTCCTTCCGGTTGGCGAAGAAGCCCTCGTCGCGCAGGCGCTTGCGGATGCCCATGCAGAAGTTGAAGGCCACGCCGGCGGCGCACAGCGCCTTCGTCGGGTACTCACAGCCGGGCTGGTGCGGGTTGAGCACCGCCACCGCGGGCGGCAGCGTGGGCGGCACCGTGTGGTGGTCCACCACCAGCACGTCCAGGCCCAGCTCCTTGGCGCGCGTAATCTCCGCCACCGAGGTGATGCCGCAGTCCAGCGTCACCAACACCCGCGTGCCTTCCGCGGCGATTCGCTCGACCGCGTTGACGTTGAGGCCGTAGCCCTCATCCAACCGGTGGGGGATGTACGTGGCGGGCGGGGCGCCCAGCTCCTTCATGAAGAGGTAGAGCAGCGACGTGGAGCAGACGCCGTCCACGTCGTAGTCACCGTAGAGCGTCACCTTCTCCCGCGAGCGAATCGCCCGGGTGATGCGGTCCACCGCCCCCGGCATCCCCTTCATCCGGAAGGGGTCCGGCAGGTCCGCGAGCCGGTCGGAAAGGAACGCCGACGCGGACTCGGGGGTGCGGTAGCCACGGTGCAGCAGCACCTTCGCCGCGAGCGGGTGCAGTGACAGCTCTCCCGCGAGGGACGCCACCTCCTGCTCGACCACATCTGGAAGCAACCACCGCACGCTCGGCACCCCTCCTCGCCTTCTCCAGAGGGAGTTGGCGGGATGAATTGGCTACGAAGGCGACAGTACCTCAGACGTCTGACCAGGACAGTCCAACCTTGAGCCCGACACTTCCCCTCCTGCACGCGCGTTCAGGCAGGCGCACGCATGGTGGCTCGCTGCTTCACGCGCGGTCAGGCAGGGGTGCGCAGCTTCAAACGCACACCCGAAAACAGTGAGGTCGAGCATGCATCCAAGAGGTATCCGGGCCGCCACGCTGGCCCTGGCATTCGCCACGCTGGGCACCGCGGGCACAGCCGCCGCGCAGGAGCGGCGCGAGGGTAAACGCGGTGACGTGAACGTGTTCCTCCGCGGCGGCGTGGGCGATTACACCGGAGGACTGGGCGACCTGACGAGCACGGGCCCGGCCTGGGGCGTGACACTCAACGTCCAGCCCACCACCTTCCTCGGCTTCGAGGTTGGCTACGAGGGCTCGCGCAACGGCATCACCGACGGCCGCCTGCTGGACCAGCCGGCGCTCGTCCGCCAGGGCGGCAGCGCGCTGCTCAAGGTGTCACCACCCTTCCTCACCGCCATCCGTCCCTTCGTGGGCGCGGGCCTGGGCGTCTCCTACATGAACGTGCGCGGCCCCACGGAGAGCCTCTACCAGTCGGACACGATGCCGGAGGTGCCGCTGGCCGCCGGCGTGGAGTTCAACCGCGGCGCGCTCACCGCGGGCATCCGGACCACGTACCGCGTCCTGCTCAGCGAGGGCTGGGCGGACGGCGCCGTGGAGGACACCGACGGTGGCCTGCTGGACGCCTCACTCACCCTGGGCGCCCGCTTCTGACAGGGGCCCTGAAACACCCAGGGCCCTGCTTCCCCTGAAGGAAGAGGGCCCCGGTCGAGTCCTGCTCACGAAGCCTTCCTCAGCGGGAGGAAGACCTCAGGAGAGGAAGGCTCAGGCAGCGTTCGGCTGCTGGTGGTCCACGTTGCCGCTGGCGCGCAGGCGGGCTTCCTTCGCCGCGGCGCGCTCGTCCAGCCAGATGGTCAGCGGGCTGGCGATGTAGATGGTCGAGTACACACCGACCACGATGCCGACCAGCATCGCCATGGCGAAGTCGAAGATTTCGCCCACGCCGAAGATGAGCAGACCGATGAGCGACAGCGCCGTGGTGCCGGACGTGAGGATGGTGCGGCCCAGCGTGTCGTTGATGGCGATGTTGATGACCTCCGCGAAGGGCTTGCCCTTGAACTTGGCCATGTCCTCGCGGATGCGGTCATAGATGACGATGGTGTCGTTGACGGAGTAGCCCACCACCGTCAGCAGCGCGGCGATGGCCGTCAGGTTGAACTCGCGCCGGCTCACCAGGTAGTAGCCCGACACCATGATGACGTCGTGGACCATGGCCACGAGCGCGCCCGGACCGAACTTGAAGTCGAACCGGAACGCCACGTAGATGAGGATGGCCACCATCGAGTACAGCAGCGCCATGATGCCGCGGTTGCGCAGTTGCTTGCCCACCTGCGGACCCACGTAGTCCACGCGGCGCTGCTCGAAGTCCGGCTTCTCCAACCCGGCGCCAAGCGCGGCGACCACGCGGTCCGCCATGCCGCTGGCCACCACCTGATAGTCATAGCCCGTGCCGCCCTGGGCCTCGCCCAGGTCACGCACTTCCTGCACGCCGACACCCGCCGACTCCACCGCCTTGGTGATGGCGTCGGACGTCATGGGCCGCTCCGCGCGGAAACGGATGATGCCGTTGGGCAGGTCCGCGTAGACGTTGCGCACGCCGCCGAGCGCCTCCAGGGCCTCCTTGCCCTTCGCGCCGCTCTCCTCGTTGAGCTGCGTGACGCCGCCCATGCGGAGCAGGAAGGTGTTCTCTTCCGCGGCGCCGATGTTCTGCACGCTGACGTCCGGCAGCCCGCCCTTCTCCGCGCGTTCACGGACCTCCTGGGCGGTGATGGGGTGGTCGAACTTCACCTCCACCACCGTACCGCCCGCGAAGTCCACGCCGAAGTTGAAGCCGAAGGCGGCAATGCCGACGATGATCGCCAGGTTCAGCAGCGTGGAGAGAAACAGCGCGGGCTTGCGCTTGCTGATGAAGTCGATGTTCGTCTTGTTCTTGAGAATCTGCATGACGGTTCCCGGACTCCGGCCGGTCAGACGGAGACGACCTTCGCGTTACGACCGTGGACGAAGTAGGTCATGATGACTCGCGTCACCGTGATGGACGTGAACAGCGACGCCAGCAGGCCGATGATGAGCGTGGTGGCGAAGCCCCGCACCGGTCCGGTTCCAGTGAAGAACAGGATGAAGGCGGAGATGAGCGCCGTCACGTGCGAGTCGAAGATGGTCCAGAAGGCCCGGTCGTAGCCCTGGTCCACCGCCGCCCGGGCCGTCTTGCCGTGGCCCAGCTCCTCGCGGATGCGCTCGTTGATGAGCACGTTGGCATCCACCGCCACCCCCAACGTCAGCACGAAGCCGGCGATGCCCGGCAGCGTCAGCGTGGCGTTGAAGAAGGCCAGGCCCGCCAGGATGAGCAGGCCGTTGAGCAGCAGCGCGATGTCCGCGATGAGGCCTGAGGCCTTGTAGTAGAGCGCCATGAAGAGGACGACCAGCCCCAGGCCCAGCACCGCAGCCAGGCCCCCCTTGCGGATGAGCTCGTCCCCCAGGCTCGCGCCCACCTGACGAATCTCGCCCACCGTCACCGGGGCCGGCAGCGCGCCCGCCTTCAGCACCAGCGCCAGCGTCTGGGCCTCGCCCAGCCACTCCTCGAAGGTGCGGCCGCCCATGCGGCCCATGGTGATGCGGGCCGAGCCGCCGCTGATCTTCTCGTTGATGTTCGGCGCCGTCTGGACGTTGTCGTCCAGCACGATGGCCATGCGACGGCCCACGCCCTGCTCGGTCAGCCGCTCGAACTCACGCGCGCCCGCGGGGTCGAAGGAGATGTTCACCTCCGGCTCGTTGAGCTGGCTGACGCTCGCGTCGGCGCCCGCCAGGCTCTCGCCGGTCAGCGGCACGTTCCGGTCCAGCAGATAGGAACGGTACGAGGTGCACTCGTCCTTCTTCACCGGGTTGGCGATGCACTCGGTGAGCACCACCCGGTTCTCCGGAACCTTGTCCTTCGTGTACTCGATGATGGCCTCGCGCGTGGGGGCCTGGAGCTGCGGGAAGCCGCCCTCCGTGGTCAGCGTGATGTTGCTGCCCTCCGGCGGCGGGGTAGCCTGCAGGAGCTGCGCGAAGAACTGCGGGTTGGAGTCATCCACCATCCGGAACTCGAGCTGCGCGGTGGTGCCCACCAGCTCCTTCGCCTGCTCCGGGTTGCTGCGGCCGGGCAGCGAAATCTGGATGGAGTCGGCCCCCAGCTTGCGCACGTCCACTTCCGCCACGCCCCACTTGTCGATGCGGCGGCGGATGACGAGCATCGCCTGGTCCACCGCTTCGGTCCGGAAGAAGTTGGCCTGGCCCTCGTCCTGGACCAGCGTCAGCGCGGCGCCGTTGCGGCTGACCTCCGTGAAGTCGGTGAAGGTGGCCAGGACCTCCTTCTGGATGGCGTCCATCGTCGCCGGGTCCTTGGCCGTCAGGGTGACCTCGAGCTTCTCGGGGTCCGTGTCCGCCGTCACCTCGCCCAGCTTCTTGTCATTGACGTAGTTGACAATCTGCTGCGCCCGGCGCTCGGTCCGCTTCTGGAGCGCCGTCTTGGTGTCCACCCGCATCACCATGTGGATGCCGCCCTGGAGGTCCAGCCCCAGGTTCAGGCGGTACTTCGCGGGAGGCGCCCAGCTGGGCATCCGCTCCTCGAGCACGGCCAGGTTGTTGCGCTGGTCACGGTCGAGAACGACGAGCGAGTAGTACGTCGGAATCAGGAACCAGATGCTGCCCAGCGTCACCGCGACGATGAGTCCGAACTTCCACCACCAGCCGCGGTCCATTACTTCTCCTCCTTCTTCTCACCGGCCGCCGTCGCGGGGGCCGCGGGCGTGCCTTCCGCCACCGCGCCCTTGGCGCTGATGGCCGTCTTGAGCACGCGGATGCGCACGCCGCTGGAGACCTCCAGCGTCACGGTGCGCTCATCCACGAGGTGGATCTTCCCGAGGATGCCCCCGGAAGTGACGACCTCATCACCCTTCTTCAGCGCGGAAAGGAGCGCACGGTGCTCCTTCAGCTGCTTCTGCTGGGGGCGGATCATCACGAAGTACATGATGCCCACCAGGATGACCAGGAAGCCCAGGGTGCCCAGGGGGTTGCCACCGCCGGCCTGCGCCAGAATCAGAAAGCTCTCAGCCACACACTGCCTCGTCGGTTGAGGAAAGCTTGGGATGGGAGGCCCCCCATTTTGTCCGAGGAACCCATCCGAAAGGGGGCCCTCTTAGCAAGGGGGGCCCATGTGAGCAAGTGAACGCGGGAAGCCGGGCAATCCATCCGCCTGGTCAGCGACCGCGGGTCCGTTCGGCCTCCTGTGCCTTGGCACGGGCACGGAATTCCCGGGCAAAGGCGGCGAACCGGTCCTCTGCCACTGCGCGCCGGACTTCTGCCATCAGTCCCAGGAAGTAGTGGAGGTTGTGAATCGTGTTGAGCCGCATCGCCAACAGCTCCTGGGCGGCGAAGAGGTGCCTGAGGTAGGCCCTGCTGAAGTTGCGGCAGGTGTAGCAGGTGCACGCAGGGTCCACCGGCCGGGGGTCCCGGGCGTAGGCCGCGTTCCGGATGACGACCTTGCCCTCCGAGGTAAAGAGCAGGCCGTTGCGTGCGCACCGGGTGGGAAGGACGCAGTCGAACATGTCCACCCCGTGCTCCACGCAGGTGACCAGGTCCACGGGCGTGCCCACGCCCATCAGGTAACGCGGCTTGTCGCGAGGCAGCAGGGGCGCCGAATAGGCCACCCCGTCATGCATGGCCTCCGGCGCCTCGCCCACGGAGTAGCCGCCCAGGGCGTAGCCGGGGAGGTCCACCGCGCACACCTCCTCGGCGTGGCGCTTGCGCAGGTCCTCATGCAGGCCACCCTGAACGATGCCGAACAGCGACGAGCGCTCCCGGCTCCACGCCTTCACGCACCGGTGAAGCCAGCGGGTGGTGCGGGCCAGCGACGCCTCCAGGTAGGCCCGGTCCTCGGTGGAGGGCGGGCACTCGTCGAAGGCCATGATGACGTCGGCGCCCAGCGTCTCCTGGATGTCGATGGAGCGCTCGGGCGTCAGGAAGTGCCGCGCGCCGTCCAGGTGCGACTGGAAGGCGGCGCCCTCCTCGGTGATTTTGCGCTTTTCGGACAGACTGAACACCTGGAACCCGCCGCTGTCGGTGAGCATGGGGCGGTTCCACGACACGAAGCGGTGCAGGCCGCCCATCTCCCCCACCAGCGCTTCGCCGGGGCGCAGCATCAGGTGGTAGGTGTTGCCGAGGATGATCTGCGCGTCCAGCGTGAGCAGGTCATCCGGCCCCACGCCCTTGACGCTGCCCACGGTGCCCACGGGCATGAAGATGGGCGTCTCCACGGGGCCGTGCGGGGTGTGCAGCCGTCCCCGGCGGGCCTTCGTCCCCGACGCGTCCTCGTGGAGGAGCTCGAAGCGGACCATCCCCGGCTCCACGCGGGTGTCGCCCTTGCCACCTTGCTGCTTCGCTTCCTGCTGCTCGCCCATGGCGTTCACTCCGACACCAGCATGGCGTCGCCGTAACTGAAGAATCGGTAGCCCGCGCGGACCGCCTCCGCGTAGGCCTCCAGCGTGCGCTCCCGTCCGAGCAGCGCGCTCACCAGCACCACCAGCGTCGAGCGAGGCAGGTGGAAGTTGGTGAGCAGCAGGTCCACCTGGCGGAAGGCGAAGCCGGGACGGATGAAGAGGGTCGTTTCGCCGGGGCCCGCGCGCAGCCGCCCCGTCTCCGCGTCCGTGGCGGACTCCAGGGTGCGCACCACGGTGGTGCCCACGGCCACCACGCGCCGGCCCTCCGCGCGCGCCGCGTTGACGGCCCTCGCGGTGGCCTCCGGCACGGTGTAGCGCTCCGGGTGCATGTGGTGCTTGTCCAGGTCGTCCTCGCGCACCGGCAGGAAGGTGCCCGGCCCCACGTCCAGCGTCACCAGCGCCCGGTGGACGCCACGGGCCTCCAGCGCCGCCAGCGTCTCCTCGGTGAAGTGCAGCCCCGCGGTGGGCGCGGCCACGGCCCCGGAGGCGCGGGCGTAGACAGTCTGGTAGCGCTCCGCGTCCGCCGCGTCGGGCTCCCGGGAGATGTAGGGCGGCAGCGGCAGGCGTCCCGCCGCGTCGAGCAGCTCGGCCAGCGAGGTGCCCGGCGCCGCGTGGAAGCGCACGCGGTACTCCCCTCCCCCCAGCGCCTCCTGGATTTCGGCCTCCAGGCCGCCGGCGAACGTAACGCGCTGCCCGGGCTTGAGCCCCTTGGAAGCCTGCCCCAGGCAGACCCAGTCGAGCGACTCAGGGGCCTCCCCGAGCGCCGCCGAGGTGAGCGTGTGCTGCGCGGCCGGACGGACCACGAGCAGCTCCACCCGGCCCCCGGTGCCGGCCTTCTGGCCCAGCAGGCGCGCGGGGATGACGCGGGCGTCGTTGAGGACGAGCACGTCCCCGGGCCGCAGCAGCTCCTGGAGGTCGGCGAAGCGGCGGTGGGACCAGGTGCCGCTGGAGCGGCTGATGGTCATCAGGCGCGACGCGTCCCGCTCGGCCAGGGGGGCCTGGGCGATCTGGGAGTCGGGCAGCGCGAAGTCGTAATCAGAGAGACGGGACGACACGGGGGTGGCGCTTGTAGCAGCCCCCACGCCGTCGCGGAAAGCGCGCCGGACGCGGGAGGCGTCAGTAGAGCTGCTGCAGCTCGGTGCCGGGATAGTAGTGGGAGAGGATCTCCCGGTACTCCCTGCCTTTGTCGGCGAGCGCCTTGGCGCCCCACTGACACAGGCCCGCCCCGTGGCCGTAGCCGCGACCGGAGAACACGTAACCGCGCTCGGTGCGTTCCACCTCGAAGTCCAGGCTCTTGAGCCGCGTGTAGCCAAGCTTGCGGCGCAGCTCCACCCCGTCCATGGAGGCGCCGTCGGCCAGCGTGACGCGCGTCACCCGGCGCGTGCGGGTGCGGGCGGCCACCTTCAGCCCCTGGGCCGGGTGGTGGAGCGCCGCCTTGATGTCCGCGTCGGAGAGCGACGCCGTCCAGCGGCTGGCGGGCAGCTTGCCGCAGGGGCAGTCGACGGGCTGGAGGTACGGCAGGTTGCGCTGCAGGGCATCGAAGCCCGACTCCGTGCGGCCACCGCACGAGGCATGGAAGTACGCCTCGATGGGCGCCAGCTCGTAGGTGAGCACCTGCCCCCGGGTGGCCTCGACGGCGGCGCGGGTGCGCGGGTCCTCGCGGTTGACGCCGCCGTAGACCTGATGGAGCACGCTGCTGCCCAGGTGGAAGTCGTTGCTGTAGGCGTCCAGCTTCTTCTGGAGCGCATAGGTCCGGGCGGCCACCGCCTGGGCCTTCAGCGCCTCGGCGGGGAAGGACACGGGCATCTCGCTGCCGAGCACCGCGGCGAGGTAGTCCTCCAGGGGAATGACATTGATGAGCTGGAGCCCATTGCGGTGCGCGCGCACCACCACGTCACCGCGGACCTGCGCCGCGCCGGCCTTGAGCGGCTCGGTGCCGGGCGCGGCGGACGTCTCGGACATGCCCGCCCGGAAGCGGACCGAGTCCCCCTCCACGAGCGTGCCGTTGACCTCGATACCGCCGCCCTTGCGGCGGATGAGGGCCTGGCCCGAGGCGACAGGGACGAAGGTGCCCTCCTCGCTGTCGGGACCGGACGCCAACCCCTTGCCACTGACGCGCACCTCCCTGCCCGCGTCCTCGATGGCGATGCGCAGGGTCTCCACGGCAAGCGCGCCCGAGGGGAGCAACAGGAGCAGGACGAGTGCAACAGGTCGCAACATGGCCGGGAAGTCTAGGGGCCTGGGTGCGAGCCTCAAGAAAACGTCCCGCGGATGGGGGAGGATGGCACACCTGTGACGTCACCTTCGCGCGCCGCCCTCCCCACGACCTTCATCGCCGCCCTCCGCGAGCTGGAGCCCCGGCCCGCCGCGATGCTCGTCCACCGCCTGGTGGAGGGCCACTCCCTGGCCGCGTGCGCGACGCACTACGCCATCACGCCCGACGCCTTCTCGGTGCTCTTGCTGCGAGCGGCCCTCGCCCTGGCCCTGCACCGGGGCCTGCCCGCGCGCGAGCCCGCCAGCGCGGACGAGGAAGCCGCCTGGGCGCGGATGCTCGCGGACGCCCTGGAGCGCCAGGACGCGCGGTTCCCCGCCGGAGTGGCGCCAGTGGTGGAAACGTGCCGGGAGCTCCAGGCGCACGCGGGCGCGGTCGCCACGGGGCTGGAAGCGGCGGAGCAGGAATCGCGCGCCTCGCCTCAGCGCCGCCGGGAGGAGTGGCTCCGGCGGCTCGCGGTGGCCCTGCTGCTGGCGCTGACGGCGTGGCTGTACCTGTCGAAGCCCGAAGACTCCACGGCGCCCCGCCAACGTCCACCGGTGCACAAGGTGCCGGCCCAACCCTGAGGGAATGACACCGCGAGCCCTCTCGGCTGGACGCCAGGGGCCACGGACACATAAGGGGGCGGCATGCGCGTCTCCCCTTCCATCTCGCGGATGCTGCTGGCCTGCGTCGTGCTCGCCGGCTGCGCGAAGCGTGTGGACACCCGCGTCGCAGGCAGCGACGACGCGGCCATGGATGCGATGTCCCTGAAGCTCGAGGAGTTGCGGACGCGCGACGCATGGAATGACGGGACGTGCGCGGACCGCTGCGCGCTGGGGAACCAGACGTGCGAACTGGCGGAGACGCTGTGCGCGCTCGTGGAGCGCCACCCCGACCGGGACGACCTGCCGCCCCGCTGCGCACAGGGCCAGGAGCAGTGCGCCAGCGCGCGCACTGCATGTTCACGGTGTGGCCCCTGAGGGTACGGGCCGGATGCACGGAAGCAGGCTCCGTGTTTAGATGACGGTTCCCGCCGTCCTGAACGAGGTCCCCCCGCCATGTCTCCCCGCTCTGCTCTGTTCCTGGTCGCCTCGTGGCTCGTCATTCCCGGACAGGCCCTTGCCGCGGACAGCACGGAGCTGACGCCGGAGAAGGTGGCCGAAATCCGCCGCGACGAGGCCCAGGCACTGTCCAAGGTGGATGAGGAGTATGGCAACCGCAAGCCGTCGGAGATGAGCACCGCGGAGCGCCGGGAGGCCATCGACAAGCAGAAGGCCGCTTCCGCGTCGGTGCTGGACAAGCACGGCGTGTCGGCCAAGGACTACGCCCGCTTCGAGGCGCGGATGTCGCCGGCGGACAACGCGCGCGCGAAGGCGGAGGAGCAGCGGCTGGCGGATGCCGCCAAGGCCGCGAAGCAGCCCGCGCCCGCGGCCGCCCAGGAAGAGGTCCACGTCCAGCAGGGCTTCAGCAACGAGGACCCCGTGGAACTGGAGGCCACCGAGGGCGCCGAGCCGTCCATCGAGGTCGGCGTGCCGCAAGAGGCCGCGCCGCAGGAGTAGGCCCCAGCGGCCGTGGCGCCCTCCCCTTCATGGCGGGCGCGTCCCGTTGAAGCCATGAAGCGCGGTGGCGGCGAACACCTCCGCGCCGTCGCCTCAGCCCTTCCGGTAGCCGTAGTCCCGGGACTGCGACTGCCACACGCCCTCGTAGGGGCAGGTGCAATCCGTCTCCTCGGGCTCCGGGTAGGTGTAGCGCTCGCCCTTGTAGTTGCGGAACACCGTCTCCCGCTCGCCGTACTCGACGGCATAGTCGGGCTGGAGCGTGACCTTCCCTCCGCCCCCCGGCAGGTCCACCGCGAGGTGCGGCACGGCCAGGCCCGTGGTGTGGCCCCGAAGCTGCTCGATGATTTCCAGGCCCTTGGCGATGGGCGTGCGCAGGTGCTCGCAGCCCTCGGCCACGTCCATCTGATGGAGGTAGTACGGCCGCACGCGGCTGCGCAGCAGCAGGTGCGACAGCTCCTTGATGATGCGCGCATCCGAGTTGAGCTGCCGCATCAGCACGGCCTGGTTCTCCACCGGAACGCCGTGGTCCACCAACCGCTCGCAGGCCTCGCGGGCCTCGGGCGTCACTTCCTTGGGGTGGTTGAAGTGCGTGACGACGAAGACGGGGGCGTAGCGCCGCAGCGTCTTCGCCAGGGAATCCGTGACGCGCATGGGCAGACACACGGGAACGCGGGTGCCGATGCGAATCATCTCCACGTGGGGAATCTCGCTGAGCGGCGCGAGAATCTCCTCCAACCGTGAGTCGCTGAGCATGAACGGGTCCCCACCGGAGATGAGGACGTCGCGCACCTCGGGGTGGCGCCGGACATAGTCAACGCCCCGGCGAATCTGCTCCTTGGAGAGCTCCGCCACCCCGCCCTGCGTGATGCGCCGCCGCGTGCAGTGGCGGCAGTAGACGGAGCACGTATCCAGCGCGAGGAAGAGCACCCGGTCCGGATACTTGTGGACGATGCACTCCTCCGGGCGCGTCTTGTCCTCGCCCAGCGGGTCCGCGAGCTCTCCCGGGCGGATGCGCGCCTCGGCCCTCACGGGGATGGACTGCATGCGCACCGGGCAGAACGGATGCTCCGGGTCGATGAGGGACAGGTAGTACGGGCTGATGCCGATGCGGAACAGCGCGGACGTCTCCTGCACGCCCGAGCGTTCATCGGCGGTGAGCGGCACATACCGCTCCAGCTGCGCCATCCCTCGCACCGCATGCCGCTGCTGCCAACGCCAGTCCGCCCACTCCGCGTCCGTGGCGTCGGGGAACAGCCGCTTGCGCCCTTCGGCGCTGAGCGACGCGCGAGAGGTCGCCGGCTCCGGCGGGAGGCCCGCCGGAAGCACTGAGGTATCCATTACGCCGCCTTCTGCTGCTCCCGCCACCAGGCCTGGCCAGCCTCGGGCAGCTGGTCGATGGGGTCGAAGTATTCGTACTTCCGGTTGAGCGCGTCGGCGTCGTTCATCTCGATGCCGGTCCGGTAGTTCTTGGTCCAGTACGAGATGCCGCGCTCGCGGTCGTACTCCGCCACCTGGTGCACCCAGCGCTTCCCGACGAAGGGCACGTCACAGACGATGCGCGGCGTCGCGAAGCCGGGCATGTAGCCCATGATGTCGTGCTGGAGGTGCTGCGCCTGAGCCACCGACAGCCGCCAATGCTCGCTGTTGGGGATCATGTCGCACATGTAGAAGTAGTACGGGAGAATCTTCGCGTGGTCGAGCAGCGTGAAGCACAGGTCCAGCAGCGCCTGCGGGCTGTTATTCACGCCGCGCAGCAACACGCCCTGGTTGCGCACGTCACGGAAGCCCATGTCCAGCAGCTTGCGCACGGCCTTGCCCACCAACGGGGTGAGCTGCTGCGCGTGATTGACGTGCGTGTGCATCGCCAGGTCCACGCCCCGCTCAATGGCCTTCTTCGCCAGGCGGTCCAGGCCCTGGAGCACGGAGTCCTGGAGGAAGTGCTGCGGAATGGCCATCAGCCCCTTGCTGGCCAGGCGGATGTCCCGGATGTTGGGGATGTCCATCAGCGCGCTGACGAACGGCTCGAGCTGCTGAATGGGCAGGTTCGCGATGTCGCCACCCGACACCACCACGTCGCGCACCGTCGGCGTCCGACGCAGGTAGTCAAGCATCTGCGCGTACCGGTCCTTGGGACCAATGCCAAACTTGTGTTTGCTGACCTGGGGCACGTCGTTGCCCACCAGGTCCATGCGCGTACAGTGACCACAGTACTGCGGACAGGTGGGCAGCATCTCCGCCAGCACCTTGGTGGGATAGCGGTGCGTCAGCCCTTCCACCACCCACATGTCCTGCTCGTGAAGGCTGTCGCGACTGGCCTTCGGGTGGTTGGTCCACTCCGAGAGGCGGTCCGCGTAGGCCGGCAGCATGTAACGACGCACCGGGTCACGCCACAGGTCCTCGAAGTTCATCGTGTTGAGCATCTGCGGGGGCACGAGCACGGACATCGTCGCCCGCTCGCGCTGGTCGCGCTCGATGCTCTCGGCCAGGTCATCCGGAAGCAGCGCCCCCAGCGTGGCCTTGAGTTCCTTGAGGTTCTTGACGGTGTGCTTGCGCTGCCAGACTGAGTTCTCCCAGTCGGCGGCGGACACGTCCTTGTAGCCAGGAATCCGCGTCCAGTCGGGCTCCACGAACTCCCGACGGAGAGGATAGGTAAATGGCTGTTCTGCGGGGCCAGCCTCAGGCTTGGCCCGGATGGGCGTCGTTTGCATGGCGCTTCACCTCAACATTGCACGCGGGCGAGGCGTCATAGCGCGCCATTGCCCCACTTCGGTCAACAATCGAAGCGGGCACCGGATGCCCGCCTTCTCACTCGATGGGAACGTTGACCAGCTTCGCCACATTGTTCTCCGTGATGTCGACCACCACGGGCTTGGTCGTCTTGCCGTTGAGCTTGAAGGAAATCTTCCGCTTGCCCACCGGTAGCATCAACGGGCTGCCGAGTGTCACCGGCGTCTGGCGATTCGTCTTCTTCCCATCGACGTAGATGTCAGCGCCCGCGGGCTTTGTGCTGCAGGCGAACTTGCCCATCACCTTGGGGGCCTTCGGGGGCCTCGGAGCGGGCGGCGGCTTGGGGGTCGCCTGGGGCGGCCGCACGTTGGCGACGGGCTCCGGCGGGGCCTCCTTCGTCATCTCGAATGCGACCGTGACCTGCGGCGTGCTGCCGTCGGCCTTGAACTCGCCGGAGTACGGCTTGTAGCCCGCGAGCTTCGCGGTGAACGAGTAGGTCTTCCCCACTTCGAGGTTGGCCAGGCGCGCGCCCGGAACCCGCCCCAAGCGCTCGCCGTTCACGGCGATCTCCGCCCCGTTGTCCCCCTCGAAGACCGCGGCGACCTGAGCGGGCGCCGGCGTGGGAGCCGCGGCGGGAGGCTCCGTCTGCCCCGGCTCGGACGGCGTTCCCGGGTTCGCGGGCGGGTCGTTCTCCGGAGGGTCCTCGGCCGGCGCGGAGGGCTGGTCGGTCGAACCCGCGGCAATCACGACACCCGCGTTCGTGGGAGGCGTCTCCGGCGGCTTGTTCTCGGCCGGTGGCGCAGCCTGGGGATCCGCCGCCAGGGGCAGGGACACCACAATCCTGCTTCCGGAAACGACCTCCACCGTCCTGGCCGCGCTCTGCTGCCCGGGGGCACTCGCGGTGACGCGGTACTGCCCTGCCGGGAGCGCCAGCAGGGTGTTGAGCTGGATGTCCTTCCCATCCAACTGGATGCGCGCGGAAGGATTGGACGGGGACACCATGAAGGTGACCTCGCCCGTGGACGGCTTGGTGAGCATCACCACGCCAATGACGAGCACCAGGACGATGGCCGCCGCGGCAGCGAACTGCACCGGCTTGGGCAGCGTCTTGAGGTTGAGGGCGGGCTTGCCCTTCGCGGGCACCTTCGTCTTCGCCTTCACCGGCGTGGCGGCCTTTGACGGCGACTGTGCCACCTCGGCTGGGACGGGAACCGAGCCGGTGACCTCCTCCTCGGGCTCGTTCAAGTCATCGTGATGCGCCGCCTCGTCACCGTAGTCGTCCTGGTCGTCGTAAGCCGCGCCGCTGTCTTCCTCGGGAGACTGCTCGTAGTCGGAGGAATCCTCCTCGGGCTCGGGCGCGTGCTTCGCTTTCCGGCCACGGCTCGACACCGGCGCCGGCCTGCTGCCCGTCTCCTCATCCAGCGAGGGCGAGGAACCGCGCGAACGCGTGGGCGGCGCGGAAGGCGCGGGGCCAATCATCGTGGCGCCGGAGTAGGCCTCCCCTTCCTCGTTGCTGATGATGACCTGGGCCTTGGGACCGCTCTTGCCCTTGCGAGAGGACGTATCGGGCGCGGCGCCCGCGAGTAGTTGTAGGCAGCGGCCGTTCCGCTCCCGCCGTCCTGGATGGGGTTCTCCGTCCGGCCCGTGATGCTGTCGTCCACCAGGACGCTGCTCTCGGCGACGCGAGTCTCGGGCGACATGAACGTCTGCGTGGAGTCGACAATCTGCGTCTTGTCGCCCGCGCCGACGCCCATCTCCTCCAGCTCCTCGGCCGTGGGAGGCGGGATGTAATCCTGGACCGGCTGCGCCGGAGCCGTGGAGGCGCGGCCCGCGGGCGTCCCCGACACCACCACGGACGGCGGCGGCGCGCGACGCGAGGCCTGGCGGTTGAGCCCTGGCGCCACGGTGATGCCCGAGGCTTCAATCTGATCGGGGCGCTCGATACCAGCGTAGCGCTCCATCTTCTCCGCCTCGCGGAGCATGTCCTCGGCGAAGGCCTCCTTCATGTAGGAGGAGAGGTGCTTCGACGAATAGATGGCATCGCCGGCCAGGAGGAACCGCATCAGGTCCTCGGCCATGTCGGAGGCCCACTGGTAGCGGTCCTCGGGCTCGCGGGTGAGCGCCTTGAGGACGACCTTCTCCAGGCCCTGCGGGATGCTCGGGTTGAACTCGCTGGGGAGCGGAACCTCCGCGTTACGCACCTTCTCCAGGGTGGAGAAGTCGGACTCACCCACGAAGAGCTTCTCACCCGTGAGCATCTCGTACAGCAGCACACCCACGGCGAAGATGTCGCTTCGCCGGTCGATGGGCATGCCCCGGACCTGCTCCGGGCTCATGTAGCCGAACTTGCCCTTGAGGATGCCGGCCTGGGTCTTCTGTGAGCGGTTCGCCGCCTTGGCGATACCGAAGTCGATGACCTTGACCTCGCCCTCATAGGAGATGAGGACGTTCTGGGGGGACACGTCGCGGTGGATGATGTGGAGGTCCTGCCCGCGGGCGTCCTTCTTCCGGTGCGCGTAGTCCAGGCCGTCGCAGATCTTGGAGGCGATGAACACCGCCTGGGCGGTGGGCATGATCTCCTTGCGCCGCCGATACCGCTCCAACATGGTCCGGACGTCGCGCCCGGCGACGTACTCCATGGCGATGAAGTAGGTGTCGTCGTGCTTCCCGAGCTCGTTGATGTGCACGACGTTGGCGTGGTTCAGCTGAACGCTGATCCGCGCCTCGTCGATGAACATCGTGATGAACTCTTCGTCCTCGGCCATCGTCGGGAGGATCTTCTTGATGGCCAGGATGCGCTCGAAGCCCTCGACGCCGAAGGCCTTCGCGATGAACACCTCCGCCATGCCGCCGACGTTGATGCGCTCGAGGAGCAGGTACTTCCCAAAGAGGGTCGGCTTCTTCATCTCGTGGAGCGGCCCGGCACCGGGAGGCGCGCACCGCGACAGGCGGTGCGCAGACCGGACGGAAACCCGGACTCTAGTCGCAGCGCTTACGGCGAGTCAAACAAGCACAGCAGCCTGAAAGCCCAACGAATCCGCGAGCTTGAGTCCTCCAAGCGCCATGCGGACGCCGCCACGAAGCTGTGAAATTCCACGACGCGCGGCGGCAGGTACATTGCCGGGGGACAATGGGCCCCTTCGCGGAGACTTGAAGTAGGCCCATGTCACCCTCTTTGCGTGAAGGTGAGCACGGGCCGCGAAGCGCCGTCAGCGCGTCATGATCCGCCGAGCCCAGTGCAGCTCCGTTCCGCTTCAGGACCCATTTGGTAACGCGTGCTCAGGGCGACGTGACACGTCAAGACGCGATGCCGACTGAACCGACAGAAAGCGCGGCTCGGAGTCACGCGGCGCCGTCTTCATCATGGCCGCAATCCAGGATGCATGCGGCGGCGCCACTTTTGGTGGTGGGGAGGGTTGGCGGTGTGCCTCCGTGCCCCGCTGGTGATGAATCCGGTGAGGACCCGCCAAGAGCTCACGTAGAACGAAGTGGGTCGGCGTCGGTCGGTTACCGCATCACGGAGTGGCTGCGCCTC
>JBKGHI010000096.1:0-28166 GCA_046520405.1 Myxococcus sp. 1LA | reverse complement strand
CCCTTCCGCGCGGTAGCTCCGGCGCCGTGCAGCCCGTCCTCCAGCCGCGACTCACCGCCTCGGGAACGTCTCCAGCGCCGGCAGCGTCGCCAGCTCCGCGCGGGCCTGCGCCAGCGCCGCCACGTCTCCGAGCGCCGCCTCCAGCCGCGTCAGCCGCTCCAGCGCCGTCCCCGTCTCCTGGAGCTCCGCCTCGAGCGTCCGTTGCTCCTCCCCCAGCGCGCCCAGCCGCTCCTTCTCCGCGAAGTAGCGCGCGGGCCGGTCCCCCTCCTGCCGCAGCCGGGCCTGGACGTCCTCCAGGGCCTTCAGCGTCTCGTTGAGGGACGGCTTCACGCCGTTGGGCTTGTAGATGCCCTCGGTGCTCTTGCGGAGCTGGTCCATGACCTCCGGCAACCGCCGCGCGCCGCGCATGCTGGCGGCGACCAGGGCCTCGGAGGCGCCTCGCTGCTCCGTGAGCCGCTCGAAGCCGGCCAGCTCGTCCAGGCGGAAGGCGAACACGTCGAAGAACAGCTCACGTGACACATGGGCCAGCGCGCCCTCCAGCCACTCCTTCGACAGCTCCTGGCCTTCCGCGTTGCGCACCAGCAGCTCGCCCTCGGACGCGCGCCGGCTGGCGATGCGGCGCACCAGCAACGGGCCCGCGCTGGTGGTCAGCGTCAGCTCGCCGCCGAACGCGCCGCCGTGGGCGGGCTCGTAGCGCTCCGGCTGCCCGCGCTTCTCGAAGCCGAACAGCATGCTGCGCAGGAAGGCCAGCAGCGTGCTCTTCCCCGCTTCGTTGGGGCCGTACAGCAGATGCAGCCCCGGGCCCAGCTCGCGCGTGAGGCCGGAGAAGCGGCCGAAGCCGAGCACGCGCAACGCGTCGATGCGCAGTCCGGGCTTCATGACGGCTCCTCCTCGTGCAGCGACTCCACGCCCTGCATCGCCGCCTGCACCACCCACTCCGCGCGCGCGCCTCCAGCGCGTCCACGCCCAGGCGTTTCAACCGCTGGCTCAGCGTGCCCAGCGCTTCCTCCTCCCACAGCCGCGCCAGCGCCGCCGGGTCCTCCGCGAGGAAGCCCACCTCGTCCAGCAGCGTCCGCGCGAAGCCACCCGCCGCGCACACCGCCTCCAGGTCCACCTCCGGCCGGCTGCCGTCCCGCAGCGACTCCAGCAGGACGGGCGGGTGGCCCTTCGCGAGCTGTTCGCGCAGGTCTCCCTCCAACTGCGCCAGCGCGCCGGGCCGGGCCAGCTCGCGGTGCAGCGGGCCTCTGCCGGTGAGGGTGAGCCGCACCGCGTGGCCGTCCAGCTCCGGAGCGCAGCGCGCCTCCACGCCTTCCAGCGCGCTGGCCAGCAGCCCGTCCAGGGTGCTGATGCCGGACAGCGGCACCTCCAGCTTGTGCCAGCGCACGCCATCCACCGGGATGAAGCGCCGCCGCATGCCGCCGTCCTCCACCTCCACCAGCATGCAGCCGCGCGGGCCGGTTTCATTCGCGTGCCGGCCCTGCGGGTTGCCCGGGTACACCGCCACGCCGCCGCCAGGGAGCAGGTGCTCGGCGCGCGTGTGGACGTGGCCCAGCGCCCAGTAGTCCAGTCCGCGCGAGCCCAGGCCCGCCGTGGTGCAGGGCGCGTAGTTGGCGTGGCCCTCCGCGCCGCCCAGGTTGGCGTGCAGCAGCCCCACGCTGAAGCCGTCCCCGGTGCGGCGGAAGCGCGCGGAGAGGTCGTCGCGCACCTCCACGTCTGGATAGGAGATGCCCTGCACGCGGCACAGGCGCCGGCCTTCGCGCTTCACCTCCACCTCTTCCCAGTCCGGGCCAAACACCTTCACCGAGGCGGGCAGCCCCAGCGCGCCGGTGTCTCCGCTCAGCGGGTCATGGTTGCCGTGGACGATGAAGGTGGAGATGCCCGCCGCGTCCAGCCGTCCCAGCTCGCGCCGCAGCGCCAGCCGCGCGCGCACCGAGCGGTCCTTCACGTCGAAGAGGTCACCGGCGAGCAGCAGGAAGGCCACCCGCTCCCGCAGGCAGACCTCCGTGATGCGCGTGAGCGCGCGGAACGTCGAATCCTGGAAGCGCCCCAGGAGCGGCCCCTGGGTGGCGACGCCCCGGAAAGGCGTGTCCAGGTGCAGGTCGGCGGCATGAACGAACTTGAAGGGCATGGCGCGGTGTCCACCGTACCCGATGCGGCCAGGGGACCCGACATTCCGGCCCGGTCGCCCGGTCGCTGGCGGACAGCGACCCGCCCTTGGGTTCCCGGGTGACGTCGACTCGCGACCAGAGCGGGTGTGGCGGGTAGGACAGTGCCGCGCGTTCGGGCAACACCGCTCCGGGCTTGAGAGACCCACCAGCCAGGTTGTCCCCGCGGGCGACAAAAGCGGACCGGGGCCCGGGAAGCGTCCCGGACCCCGTGGATTTCACGCTCGCGGCGTGAGGCGGCGGCTACTGCTGGCCTTCCGGGCTTTGCGTCCCGGTGTCCGTGGTGTCGTTCATCCCGGAGCCACCGGTGCCCGCGTCATTCATCATCCCGGAGCCGCCGGTGCCCGCGTCGTAGCCCTGAATCTCCTGGCCACTGCCGCCGGTGCCGCCCATGTCGTCGCTGGGGCGCGGCTGGTTGCCTTGGCCGCTGCCACCCGTGCCCTCCATGCCCGGCGTCGTCGTGGTCCCTTGCCGGTCACGGTTCTGTTCCCTGCATCCCGTGACGGACATGGCCACCGCCACCGCACCCAGCACCATCCACCGATTGAGAGCCTGCATCGCAATTCCTCCCTGAGTAGCGACTGGCCCAAGGCTGGGGGCGCTCTTCGCATGGCGCACCTGACCCCTTCGGCCGTTGCGTACGGCCGCCAGGCCACCGGCCGGGCGGGCAGGGGCTCGCATCATGCGAGGAGAAAGGCGCGTTCTTCAGTCCGCCCGGCGGAGCACGAGCAGGCCGTACTCCAGACCCCCATCCATCAGCGCCTGTTGCAGGCGCAGGTGCTCGCGGCTGGACTCACCACGGCCCGCGTTGGCGAGCGCGCGCAAGGGATGCTGGGTGGGGTGCGCCGACGAGGAGGCGCGCTCATGGACCATCAACTCCAGCGTCAGCGACCAGAAGCCCACCACGCGCGAGGACACGTCATCGCGCACCTCCAGCTCCAGCCCCGCGGCGTGGGCGGCGGACAGGTACTCGTCGAGCGAGCCGATGTTCGTGCGCCAGTACCGGTTGAACCCACCCGCCAGCTCGGGGCGGCAGAGGAAGCAGTCGGCGATGGCCAGCACGCCCCCGGGCTTCAGCAGCGACCGTGTGCGGCGGAACCACTCCGCGCGGGGCAGGTAGCAGGCGCTCTCCACCGCGACCACCGCGTCGAACGCCGCGCGGCCCGGGATGGACAGGGCGTCACAGAGCATGGGCCGCACCCGCGCGCCCACGCCCGCGGCCTCCGCGAAGCCGCGCACCAGCGCGACGTGCGACGGCACGTTCGTCACCGCCGTCACCTGCGCCTGGTGCTCGGTGGCCCAGTACAGCGCGCCGCCGCCCAGGCCGCAGCCCACGTCCAGCACGTCTCCGCCGTCCGGGAAGCGGCCCACGGCGCGTGAGAGCTCCGTCAGCAGGGACTCCTGCGCGGCATGGATGCTGGTGCGCAGCATGGCCTGCGGCGCGCCGGGCGGCGGCACCACGTCCACCAGTCCGGAGTGGTAGTGCACGCGCGGGCCCGGCCCGTAGCGCTGGAGCAGCCGCTCCGTCTTCGCCTCGTAGTACGCGCTCACCTCGTCGCGTCTCCACTCGAGTTGCGCGGCTTCGGCCCTCATGACTCCCCCTCTGGCAGCATCGGTTCGATGCGGCGCAGCGCCGCGTCCAGACAGCGCAGGTCTTGTTCGCGCAGCGACCGCGCGGCGGCGCGCGCCCAGTCCACCACCGCGTCACGGTCCGCCTCGGGCATGCTGGTGAAGCGGAGGTCGCGCGTGCGGATGTCCTCCGCCACGTGCGCCGCCACGCCCAGCGCCCGGCCCGCCGCCGCCGCGCGTGGCTCCAGCACGGTGCCTGCCCACAGCACCCGCAGGTACGCGGTCCACTGCTGGCCGGCGATGCCCTCCGCCACCTGGCGGAACAGCGGCGCCGTCCACGTGCTGGCGCGCACCTCCAGCGCCTGCGGGCCCGCGGCCATCGCCAGCGTGCGCACCGCGTCCTCCAGCACCGGGCCCGGCAGTTGCGCCTGCGCGCCACACAACGTGGCGAAGGCCAGGTTCTGCAGGATGAACTGCACGCAGGGCCCCACGCGGATGGGCGGGTCGTGGTACGTGCACTCGCCGTCGATGAGGTCGTCGGCCAGGTTGCCCGCGCTGAAGCTGAGGAAGAGCCCGGCGCCGCGCGCCAGCAGGGCGTCGCGGGGCAGGCCGGCCTCCGCGCCCGCTTCATAGAAGAGCGCCAGGGGCCCGGGCTGTGCCGCCTCCAGCGCCGCGAGCACGTCCCGCTCCGACACCTCCGGCAGGGAGAGCCGGCGCAGCGTCCGGAGGGATTCCTGGTACAGGGCTCCGCCGCTCATCGGTACTCCCTGGGCAGGAGCATGCGCAGCACGGCTCCGCCCCCGGCCGCGTTCTGCCGGTGCAGCATGCCGCCGCTGGCGCGCAGCAGGCACTCGCTGGTGTAGAGGCCCAGGCCCGTCGCGTGGGGCTTGCTGGTGTAGAGCGCCTCGGCGGGGCGCTCGAGCTGGCCAGGCGGGAAGCCGGGGCCATCATCCGTGATGGTGACCTCCAGGCGTCCGCTGAGCGGCTCCACGCGCGCGTGGATGTGGACGCGCGCCGCGCCCTCCTCGCCGTTGCCCTCGCAGGCGTTGAGCACCAGGTTCTCCACCACGCGGCGCAGCGTGGGGGCGCCGCCGCGCATCAGGGCGCGCAGGGGCGGCGCGGGCGACTCCACCTCCACCTGGATGTCCACGTCCGGGAAGCGCAGGCCCACGCTGGCCTGCACCGAGTCCAGCACCGGCGCCAGCTCCACGGGCTCCGGCTCCGTGCCGGCATGGCGCCGCCCCTTGGCGCGGGCGTCCATCACCATGTCCCGAATCTGCGCCAGCGTCTCATTGAGCTGGCGGAGCAGGTCGTCGAACTCGGTGGTGCGGCCGGGCCCCGGACGGTGCGCGCCCACCACGCCGAGCATGTCCGCCACGCCGCCCGCGGCCATCAGCGCGTTGTCGATGTCGTGGTGGTAGCCCAGGATTTCCGACAGCGCCTGGGACAACCGGCCCACGTCGCGCTCCTGCTGCTCCAGCAGTTGCGCGTGCACGGCGGCGCGCAGGCGCTCCGCGTCCGCGTGGGCCCGGTCATGCCGCACGGCGAAGGTGCCCAGGTAGAGCTGGGCGGTGAGCGCCGCGGGGCCAATGACGCCGAAGAGGGCCAGGTGTTCGTCGCTGCCGCGCAGGGGCAGGGCCAGCGCCAGGGCCAGCGCGGTGCCCAGGGCGAGGAAGGGCTGGCGCGGCGTCACCCGGTGCAGGCGGCCGTGGAAGGCGGTGGCGAAGAGGAACAGCGAGGCGATGACGGCGGCGCCGGGCAGCGCCGACAGCGCCATCAGCGCGGCCACGAAGAAGTGCATGGCGGCCACGCCCGCGGCCAGCCACACCCAGCCCCAGGACTCCACGCGGCGGCGGCGCCGGTGGACCAGCGAGAAGAGCACGCCGCTGGCCAGCATGGGGATGGCGCACAGCAGCGCCGTGCCGAAGTGGAGGCCGAAGAAGCCGCGCGCGCCGGGGGCCCAGGCCATCATGGCGAGCAGGCAGGGAACGAAGGCGCAGAGCGCCAGCCACGCGCCCAGGCCCGAGGCGGCCATCACCTCCGCGGCGTCCTGGGCGCGCGTCCATCGCCGGAACGACGCCAGGAGGGCCTGGCGCCCGGCGGAGGCCGCACTCATACGGTGGCGGACAGGGTGTCACCCGCCGCATCGAAGGTGGAGGACTCTTCGGTGGCGCGCTCGGCCCGCAGGTTCAGCTCGTTGACGATGTCCGCGTTGCCGCGCTGGAGGATGTGCACGGACACCTCTCCGCCCGCGAGCACGTGGTGGAGGGCCTCCAGCACGGGCCGGAGCGCGGGGTTGAGCGCGCGCGCGACCCAGCGGCCCTTCCACCGCGCCCAGCTCGCGGCCGCGGGCCAGGTAGTCCGCCAGCGCGCCTTCACGCGGGCTTTCGCCGAGCGGGCTGTCAGGCGCCGCCCGGGCCGTCCGGTTTCGGGGCCTGGGCGTCGCGGGCGAGCCCGTGCGGGCATCCCAGCGCGGCGGGCATTCTCGTCGCGTGCGAAGTGGATGGAACCGGATTTCTCGAACTCTTGGCGTCATGCTGGCTCCCCCCCGGGGCCCGGCACAGTCGTTTCACCCCCGAGCAAAGCGAAGGGGCGCGCGCGCCGTCAAACTCCCGGCCAGGCGAGTGTTGTCCAGCGTGTTCTCTTCACCCTTCAGGGCAGCCGGGTGATACGGGATGGACAGCGGGCGCGGTGGACGAGGTGCGCGGAATGTCTCGAGTCTTGACGAAGCCCGGGCCGGTGACGGTGGCGGTCCTGACGTTGCTCGTCGCCATGACCTCCATCCAGATGGGGGCCTCGCTGGCGAAGCGCGTCTTCCCGGTGCTGGGCGCGACGGGGGCCACGGCGCTCCGCGTGTTCTTCGCGGCGCTCATCCTGGCGGCGGTGTTCCGGCCCTGGCGCAAGCGGCTCACCCGGCAGGAGCTGCTGTCCGTGGTCATCTACGGCGCGGCGCTGGGCGGGATGAACCTGACCTTCTACCTGGCGTTGGAGCGCATCCCGCTGGGCATCGCCGTCGCCATCGAGTTCACCGGGCCGCTGGCCCTGGCCATCTTCTCCACGCGCCGGCCCATCGACTTCCTATGGGCGCTGCTGGCCGTGGCCGGCATCCTGCTGATTCTGCCGCTGGGGGACACCTCCGGGACGCTGGACTGGCTGGGCGTCTTCTGGGCGCTGGTGGCCGCGACCTGCTGGGCGCTGTACATCCTCTTCGGGCAGCGGGCTGGAGGCGCGGTCCACGGCGGCACGGCGGCGTCCCTGGGCATGCTCACCGCGGCGGTGCTCGTCATGCCCTTCGGCGTGGCGCACGCGGGCACGAAGCTGTTGGACGTGTCGCTGCTGCCCATCATTCTGTGTGTGGCGGTGTTGTCGAGCGCGTTGCCCTACTCCCTGGAGATGTACGCCCTCAAGGCGCTCCCCACGCGCACGTTCGGCATCCTGATGAGCCTGGAGCCGGCGATGGCGGCGATGTCCGGGCTGCTGCTGTTGAACGAGCGGCTGTCCCTGGTGCAGTGGGCGGCCATCGGCTGCATCATCCTGGCGTCCCTGGGCAGCTCCGCGACCTCGCGCAAGCCGGCGGAAGTGGCCGCGCCCGCGAGCTGAGGGCGGACTCCGGGGCGGGGGGTGTGTTCGTGCTCGCCTTGAGGCGCGGCGCCGGGCTAGAGGACGGCCCCATGCGTGACCGAATCCAGGCCGTGCTCCGCCAGCTTTCCCAGACGCCCGAGTTGGAGGCGCGCTGGTTGCACACCGTGTCCCTGATGGAGTTCATCGGCGCGCGGAAGATTTCGCGCACCGTGGCGGACCGGCACCCGTCGCTGGAGGTGCTGGGGCACCTGGCCGACGAGACGCGCCACGCCTTCGCCTTCAAGCGCCTGTCGGCCGAGGTCGCCGGCACGGAAATCACCACGTTCCTCTGCCAGGAGGCGGCGGGCCGCTACTTCCAGGCGCTGGACCATGAGCTGGCCACCTGGGCCACGTCCTTCACCGGCGCGCCGGACGTCTACCTGCACTACCTGCTCACGACGACGGCCATCGAGCGGCGCGCCATGGTGCTGTATCCGCTCTACAAGGCCGCGTCCCGCCACCCCGCCGTGCGCGAGGAGCTGGGACGCGTCGTCACGGAAGAGCAGAGCCACCGGCGCTCCATCGAGGACGCGTGTGTCGCGCGGCTCACCGCCGTGGGCGCCTCGCTGGAGGACGCGCTGGCGCTGGAGGAGCGGCTCTTCGCGGCCTTCATCGGCGAGCTGGAGGCCACGGTGGCGCGGGAGCTGGCCGCCTTCGTTCCGGCGCCCGGTGACGAGAGCGCGGCGCGGGCCGAAGCGGTGAAGTAGCGCCGTCTTCATTCCGGCGCCCTGGCGAGGACGCTGGTACCGGGACGGGGCGCTACAGCGCGTCGTCGTCGCTGCCGGGAGCGCCTGTGCCGTGGGCGCCCGTCAGCACGAGCGTGCCTTCCGTCAGCTCCGCGCGCAGGTTGCGGGCCTTGCGCGCCCGCTTGCGGCTGAGCTCCACGCCCACCGCGTCCATCCCCAGCGCGTTGGCCACGGCGAGCACGGTGCCATGGCCGCAGAAGGGGTCCACCACCGTGCGTGTCCGCGTGTGCTCCTGGATGAAACGGCACGCGATGAGGCACGCCTCCACGCCCATGCCGCGCGTCCACGTCACCTCGCCCGCTTCGGGCAGGACATCCGGCGTGGACTTCGCCATGTCCACCCGGACGCCGCGCGAGAAACACAGCATGTGGGAGTACGCGGGCCGGCCGAACGTCACCGTCCCCGGAGGCCGCCGGCACACCACCTTGTGCCAGAGCAGGTCCACGCCCGCCTGCTCGGCGGCGCGCGACACCAGGTAGCCCTTGTCCACCCAGGTGCCCTCTTCCTTCACATCCGTCTGGTAGAAGATGGCCACGCCTTCGGGCGGCACGCGCGCGAGGATGAGCGCCGCGGCGCGGATGAACCACGCCTTCCAGTCCGCCAACGACAGGGCCGGGAACTCCGACCAGTCCGGCAGCGACGCGATGGCCGAGCTGCCCTCCAGCACCGGCCGCGCTTCCAGCCACACGAGTGCGTCTTCGCAGTACACCGTGCGCTTTGCTGCGCCCGTGGCGCCTTCCCGTTCGTCCACCATGTGGCGGCGGAGTCTGCCAGAGCCGCGCACACTCCGCGTCAGGCTGGTCAACACGCTAAAACCGTGGCTTGCTTGCGCTCCCCTAGATTTCTACAATCCTGTTTTATCAAGTTGCATTGGAGATACCGAATGGCCGCGACTTCAGCGAAAGACGGGACTTCACTCCACTATCGAGTCGTGGGGGAGGGGCCGCGCACGGTCATCCTGGTCCACGGGTGGATGGTGTCCGGTGCCGTCTGGGATGCGCTGGTGGAGCGGCTGGACCTGACGGGCCTGCGGCTGGTGATTCCGGACATGCGCGGCTCCGGTCAGTCGGGCCGGCCGGAGACGGGCTACGGCCTGGAGACGCTGGCGAACGACGTGCTGGCCGTGGCGGACGCGGTGAACGCGCGGCGCTTCTCGCTGGTGGGGCACAGCATGGGCGGCCAGTTGGTGAAGTGGGTCGCCGCGCAGGCGCCGGAGCGCGTGGAGGGGCTGGTGCTCCTCAACACCGTGCCCGCCGCGGGCCTGCCGCTGCCGCCGGATGCGGCGGGGCTGTTCCGTACGTCCGCGGGGAGCCGTGAGAAGAAGCAGACCATCCTCAGCCTCGCGTGCAAGCAGCTTTCGCCAGAGGCGCAGGAGGCGTTGGTGAAGGACTCGCTGGACGTCAGCCAGTCGGCCATCGAGCAGGTCTTCGACGCGTGGACGGCGGGTGGCTTCGCCGACAAGCTGGCCTCGATTGCGGCGCCCACGCTGGTGCTGGCCACGGACGACGCCTTCCTGCCAGCGGCCTTCCTCCGGGAGGCGGTGGTGTCGAAGATTCGCGGCGCGCGGCTGGCGTACCTGCCCGGCCCTGGCCACTACCCCCAGGTGGAGCGCCCGGCGGAGACGGCGGCGCTGGTGTCCGCCTTCCTCGCCGGCTCCATACCGGCCTGAGCGCCCGCTTCGAGGAGGCAGCACGATGGCCTGGAACATGTCCTTCGAGTACGACGCGCAGAACGACGTCGTCACCGCGTACTTCACCGACTGCGTCCTGGTGAATGAGGCGGACGTCCTTCGTTGGCGGAAGGAAGTCGAGGAACACCTCTCCAAGTACCCGTCCAAGGTGGACCTCCTCATCAACCTGGACGGGCTGGTGGTGAAGTTCACCGCGGGTCGCGTCTTCGGCAAGGAGCGCCGCGAGGTGCTGGAGCGCTACACGCACCGCTCGTACCGCTTCGGTGGTGACGAGATGACGCAGATGTTCGTGCTCACCAGCGGCGCCATCAACGGCGCGGCCGTCAATCACTACTCCACCCGCGATGAGGCGCTGGCCGCGCTCCAGGCAGAGCGCGAGGCACTCCGCAAGCGGGGCTTCTCGCCCTTCAGCGGTGGCTTCATGGGCAGCAAGGCCTGAGCCTTGACGGTTGAGGACGGGAGCCATTGAAGCGGCCCCCGTCCGCCTGCTTCATGAGCAGTGTGTCGGGACACACTCCCCATCGCAGTTGTAGGTGCATTGGATGGAGGACCGGCAGGTCACCCGCCACACCGCATCGGGGTCCTGGCACGTGCCGTTGCTCCCCGCCCGCAGGCAGCCTCGGGTGTCGAGCGACTGGGAGTGGTAGTAGGTCCCTTCAAAGCACATCGAGGGGAAGACGGTGCCGATGCCGCACCATCCGGACCGGTAGGCATACTCGCTTTCGGTGGAGGTGGAGATCCACTTCCGGCCAGTGGTCCCCGCGTGCGGGACGCAGCCGCGTGTGCACGTGGTGGCGTTGATGTAGATGCCATTGCAGAAGTCCGCGCAGGACGAGGAGCACCCCACGCTCGTCGGCTGCCAGCCACTGGGGCAACCACCGCCACACTTCGTGAATGTATCGGTGTTGGGGGCGCAGGTGACCTGATTGTAGCCGGGGGAGCCGCTACACGAGCCACCGCAGGCGGTCGGATTACAGTTCTGGCTCGTCACATGCTGGCCCGCGGGACAGGTGGTCCCACAGAGCGTCAACTCCTGCGCGGCTTCGCCAACCTCAACCTCGTTCCCGGGCCCTTGCGGCTCTCCGTCCGTCTGGGGGCTGCATCCCCCTGCTGCAAGCATGGCGCAGAGCGATGCGGTCAGAAGCGAAAGGCTCATCATCCCTTGCATGGTGAAATCCCTCTCTTTTTGAGGTGTGTCTCGGGGTGAAGTTTCGCGTACCACCTGTGCGTGGTCGCGTCCATGGACCTTGTCGGATTTTCGCCCGGGGAAGTGCGTCCGCCGTGGCGCCCGAGCGCGCTCAGTGAGCCGTCTTCATGCACGCGCCTTCGCGCTGGGGCGACTGGCGAGGCCGTCAAACGCCAGCGTTTGGCGCCGCTTTGTATTCATTGCGGCTCACACCCCCGCGAACCACTCGTAGCCGCGGTCCTCCCAGTAGCCGCCAGTGGGCTCGGGGAGGAAGTTCACCTCGGTGAGGTACTTCACCATCTTGTAGCCCAGCTTCACGCCCGAATAGAGGCGCAGCGGCGCGCCGTGCCCGGGCGTCAGCGGCTGGCCGTTCATTCCATAGGCCAGGATTGTCTGGGGATGGAACGCGCTGGGCCGGTCCCAGGACGAGTAATAGCCCGCGTCGAACGAGCGCAGCGCCACATAGCCGGCGCGCGTGTCCGCACCCACGTGCCGGGCCAGCTCACTCAAGCGCACGCCATGCCAGGAGGCCACCGCGCTCCATCCCTCCACGCAGTGGTGGCGGATGCGCAGGTCGGTGCGCGGCAGGCGCTGGAGTTCTTCCAGGGTCATCACGCCGGGCCGTGCCACCCACCCGCCCACGCGGAGCGCCCAGCCCGCGGGCGCCAGCGGCACGGTGTCGGAGACGAAGTACTCGGGGAACTTCCCCGGCGGCGTCGTCTCCTCGGGGAGGAGCTCCGGTGCCAGCCGGCGTTCGTCGAACAGCGCCGCTTGGAAGCGTGCGTTGAAGCGCTCCATGACGCCCAGGAAGCCCTCGCGAGGGCGGCTGCTGTCGCACGCGCTGGTGGTGAGCGCGGTGGTGCCCAGCAGCGCTGTGCGCCGCGTGAGGAGGTGTCTAGGCATCGGGGCGCCTTCCTCCCGTCACCATCTCCGCCAGACTCCGCGGATGGAGCAGCACCAGCACGATGTGGCCCACGGTGAAGAGGGCGAGCAGCGCCAGCACGATGAGGTGGATGGCGCGCGCGGTGTCGTAGCCGCCCATCCGTGAGGTGAGCGCGCCGAGCTGCACCGGCTTGTAGAGGACCAGCCCGGAGAGCACCGCGAGCAGTCCCAGCGCCAGCGTGCCTGTGTACGCCAGCCGCTGGAGGCCGTTGTAGAGCCCCTGGGCGGGCGCGTGTCTCCGCACACGCAGGTAGAAGGCGAGCGTGTCCACGGCGTTGCGCGTGTCGCGACGGGGCAGGAAGAGGCGGCGGCGCCACTCACCGCTGAGGGCCAGGTAGAGCACGTACGCCACGCCGTTGAGCGTGAGGAACCACGCGAAGGCGAAGTGCCAGTGGCGGGCTCCGGCCAGCCAGTCCCCCAGCCGCATCCACTCCGGCGGAGGGATGCCCTGGAAGGGATACCAGCCATAAGGCCGGCCCTGTGGCCCGAGCATGGGATAGGCGACCCAGATTTGAAGGCCACTGGCCGCCATGATGAGCAGCAGCGGCACGTTGAGCCAGTGGGTGACACGGATGAGCCACGGCTGAGGCCTGCGTCGTTCAGGGGCTTGCACGCGCACGGAAGAAAGCACCCGGCGTCACGTGGCGTGGGCGCGCTGTGGCTCGCGTTGGTGGACAGCCGTCATTCAGGCGCGGTGCTTCGCGCCCATGCGTCGCGCGGAGGACGCGACCCTGGGCCCGGAGGGCATCCGGCCAACCGAGGCACGCCCGGACGTTTCAGCTCGCACGAGGCGGACAGGCCGTTTCGTGCAAGTTGCAACCCGGCGCCGCGCGAGGGGGACACAACCCCCTGGAATCACGAGGGGGCCGTGAGCCGTGGCCGGGCACGGCGGGTGCTCTTGAGGAGGGCACGACCATGCTCGCACCCCCACTGTCGTCCCTGATGTCTTCCTTGTTGTTGTCCCAGGCTCCCGCGCCGGAGCCGTCCCCCGATGCCGAACCCCCGGGCCTGCTGTCTCGCCTGAAGGTGGAGGGCGGGGTGGACGTGTACTGCGCGCGCAACTTCAACCGCCCCTCCGACGGCGGCAACTTCATCCCCGGAACGGGCACCACCGCGAGGCGCGACAACGAGGTCTCCATCAACCTCGCCTCGCTGGGTGTGTCGCTGGCCCCCGAGCCCGTGGGCTTCAAGGTGCTGCTGGGCTTCGGCACCGGCATCGAGGTGTTGCATCAGGCCGAGCCGGAGGCTCCCTCGGTCGGCCCCGACGTCTGGCGCCACCTCCAGCAGGCCACGGTGTCCTATGCGACGGGGCCGCTGACGCTGGAGGCGGGCGTCTATCCCAGCCACATCGGCCTGGAGTCATTCCAATCGCAGCTCAACTGGAGCTACACGCGCTCGTGGATGGGAGAGCTGTCGCCCTACTACCAGTCCGGCCTCAAGGGCACCTGGGCCTTCGATGACGCGTGGAGCGCGCAGCTCCACCTGCTCAACGGCTGGCAGACGATTGGTGAGAACAACCGCGGCAAGGCGCTGGGCACCCAGGTGGCCTATGCGGGGCCGAAGCTGTCCGCCTCCTTCAACACCTTCGTGGGGGAAGAGGGCGACGGCGGGCTGCGGCTCTTCGCGGACGTCGTGGCCACGTGGAAGGTGACGCAGGCCTTCGCACTGGCGGCCACGGCCGACGTGGGCCGGCAGGCGCGTTCCGGACAGGACGCGGCCCTGTGGTACGCGGCGGGCCTCAACGCGCGTGTCCAGTTGGCGGAGCCGGTGGCCCTGGCGGCCCGCGTGGAGGCGTACCGGGATTCGGACGGTGTCATCTCCGGGGCGTCGCAGACGCTGGCGGGCGGCACGCTCACCCTGGAGGTGAAGCCCGCCGAACACCTGGTCCTCAAGCTGGAGGCGCGCCACGACACCTCCACCGCGGAGGTCTTCACCGGACGCGCCACCGGCATGGATGGCGCACCCACCTTCGAGGACGCCGAGACGCTCGCCGTGCTCGGCGCCGTCGCCTGGTTCTGAACGGGAGCTTCGACCCATGGACCTCGTGCTCGTCCTTTCCGTCACCGGTTTCTTCGCGCTCGCCTGGGCCTACGTCCACGGCTGCGAGCGCCTGTGAGGCACTCACCATGACCTTCGAATACGCCGCGGGCGCCGTGCTGGCCGTGCTGCTCGGCGCCTACCTCGTCTACGCGCTGCTCCGTCCGGAGCGCTTCTAGGCCCTCTCCATGTCCTTCATCGGTTGGTCGCAGATTCTGTTGTTCTTCGTGCTGGTCGCGGCGGTGACGAAGCCGCTGGGCGCCTACCTCTTCCGCGTCTTCGAAGGGGACCGCCGTCCGCTGCCCCGTCTATTGGGCCCCGTGGAGCGCGGGCTGCTGCGCCTGTGCGGCGCGGCGGACCGTCGCGAGCAGTCGTGGGTGGAGTACGCCGGCTCGCTGCTGGCGTTCAGCCTCTTCAGCGTCCTCATCACCTACGTCCTCCAGCGTGTGCAGCACGTGCTGCCGCTCAACCCGCAAGGGCTGGGCGCGGTGGGGCCGGAGCTGGCGTTCAACACCGCCGTCAGCTTCACCGCCAACACCAACTGGCAGTCGTATGGCGGTGAGTCCACGCTCAGCTACCTCACGCAGATGGCGGGCCTGGCGTGGCAGAACTTCGTCTCCGCCGCCGCGGGCATCGGCGTGGCGCTGGCGTTGGCGCGCGGCTTCACCCGCCGGCCCGGCCCGGAGGGGCAGAAGACGCTGGGCAACTTCTGGGTGGACCTGATGAACGCCGCCCTCTACGTGCTGCTGCCCCTCTGCGTCGTCTACGCGCTCTTCCTGGTGTCGCAGGGCGTGCTCCAGAACTTCGCGCCCTCCACGCGGCTCGTGACGCTGGAGGGCGCCCACCAGACGCTGGCCCAGGGGCCGGTGGCCTCGCAGGAGGCCATCAAGATGCTGGGCACCAACGGCGGCGGCTTCTTCAACGCCAACAGCGCCCACCCCTTCGAGAACCCCACGCCCTTCACCAACCTGGTGCAGATGCTGTCCATCTTCGCCATCCCGGCGGCGCTCACGTACACGTACGGGAAGATGGCGGGGGACTCGCGGCAGGGCTGGGCCCTGTTCGCGGCCATGTCCGTCCTCTTCCTCGTGGGCACGGCGGCGGTGTACGCGGCGGAGTCCCATGCCAACCCCGCCATCGCGGCCGCCGGGCAGGTGGCGCAGGTGGGGAACATGGAGGGCAAGGAGGCGCGCTTCGGCATCACCGCCTCCGCGCTCTTCGCCGCCGTCACCACCGCGGCCTCGTGCGGCGCGGTGAACGCGATGCACGACAGCTTCACGCCGCTGGGCGGCCTGGTGCCCATGGTCAACATGCAGTTGGGCGAGGTCGTCTTCGGCGGCGTGGGCGCGGGCCTCTACGGCATCCTCGTCATGGTGGTGCTCAGCGTCTTCATCGCCGGGCTCATGGTGGGCCGCACGCCCGAGTACATGGGCAAGAAAATCGAAGCGCGCGAGATGAAGCTCGCCATGTTGTACGTGCTCGTCTTCCCGCTCTTCACGCTGGGCTTCGGCGGGCTGGCCGCGGTGCTGCCGCAGGGCGTGTCCCCGCTCAACAACACGGGGCCGCATGGCCTGTCAGAAATCCTCTACGCGTACACCAGCGGCGCGGCCAACAACGGCAGCGCCTTCGCGGGCCTCAACGCGAACACGCCCTTCTGGAACCTCACCCTGGGCGTGGCGATGCTCGGCGGGCGCTTCCTGATGATGGTGCCCGCGCTGGCCATCGCCGGCTCCATGGTGGGCAAGAAGGTGGTGCCGGCGGGCCCGGGCACCTTCCCCACGCACGGCGTGCTCTTCACCGGTCTGCTGGTGAGCGTGATTGTCATCGTCGGCGCGCTCACGTTCTTCCCCGCCCTCTCCCTGAGTCCCATCGTCGAGCACTTCCTCGCCCGGGCCGGAAAGGTCTACTGAGATGTCCTCGCCTGCTTCGAAACCGGCGTCGTTGCTGGACGCGTCGCTGCTCAAACCCGCGCTGGTGGACAGCCTGCGCAAGCTCCACCCGCGCGACGTGGCGCGAAACCCCGTCATGTTCGTGGTGTGGGCCGGGAGCCTGCTCACCACGGTGCTGGTGGTGAAGGACGTGGTGTCGCCGCGCCCGGATGCCGCGCCCCTGGGCTTCACCGTGCAGGTGATGCTGTGGCTGTGGTTCACCGTGCTCTTCGCCAACTTCGCGGAGGCCGTGGCGGAGGGCCGTGGCAAGGCCCAGGCCGGCGCCCTGCGGAAGATGCGCAAGGACACCACCGCGCGCCGTTGGAAGGACGGCCGCGAGGAGCGCGTGCCCGCCCCGGACCTGCGCAAGGGCGACGAGGTCATCTGCGAGGCCGGGGACCTCATCCCCGGTGACGGCGAGGTGGTGGAGGGCATCGCCAGCGTGGACGAGTCCGCCATTACCGGCGAGTCCGCCCCCGTCATCCGCGAGTCGGGCGGTGACCGCTCGGCGGTGACGGGTGGCACGAAGGTGCTCTCCGACCGCATCCGGGTGCGCATCTCCGCCAACCCGGGCGAGTCCTTCCTGGACCGGATGATTGGCCTGGTGGAGGGCGCGGCCCGGCAGAAGACACCCAACGAGGTGGCGCTCCACATCCTGCTGGTGGGCCTCACGCTCATCTTCCTGCTGGCGTGTGTGACGCTGGTGCCGCTGGCGCTCTACTCGGGTGTGCCGTTGTCGGGCACGGCGGTGGTGGCGCTGCTGGTGTGCCTCATCCCCACGACGATTGGCGGCCTGCTGAGCGCCATTGGCATCGCGGGCATGGACCGGCTGCTGCGAAAGAACGTGCTGGCCATGAGCGGCCGCGCGGTGGAGGCGGCGGGGGACGTGGACACGCTGCTCCTGGACAAGACAGGGACCATCACCCTGGGCAACCGCATGGCCACGGAGCTGCTCCCCATGCCGGGTGTTCGGATGGAGGAGCTGGCGGAGGCCGCGCAGCTCGGCAGCCTCGCGGACGAGACGCCCGAGGGGCGCTCCATCGTCACGCTGGTGAAGGACACCTACAAGATGCGCCCGCGCGAGCTTCAGGCGCACCACGCCACCTTCGTGCCCTTCACCGCGCAGACGCGCATGAGCGGCTGCGACCTGGTGGACCCGCACCCGCGCAGCATCCGCAAGGGCGCGGTGGACGCCATCGTCACGCACGTGAAGTCCCAGGGCGGCACTGTGCCGGACGAGCTGGCCCAGGCGGCGGGCCGCATCGGTGACGCGGGTGGCACGCCGCTGGCGGTGGCGGATGGTGCGCGGCTGCTGGGCATCATCCACCTGAAGGACGTGGTGAAGGGCGGCATCAAGGAGCGCTTCGACCGCTTCCGGGCCATGGGCATCCGCACGGTGATGATTACGGGCGACAACCCGCGCACCGCCGCGGCGATTGCGCGCGAGGCCGGCGTGGATGACTTCCTGGCCGAGGCCACGCCCGAGGCCAAGCTGGCCCTCATCCGCACCGAGCAGGGCCGCGGCAAGCTGGTGGCCATGACGGGCGACGGTACCAACGACGCGCCCGCGCTGGCCCAGGCGGACGTGGGCGTGGCGATGAACACCGGCACCCAGGCGGCGAAGGAGGCCGGGAACATGGTGGACCTGGACTCCAACCCCACCAAGCTGCTGGAGGTGGTGGAGGTGGGCAAGCAGCTCCTGATGACGCGGGGCACGCTGACGACCTTCTCCATCGCCAACGACGTGGCGAAGTACTTCGCCATCCTCCCGGCGCTCTTCATGGGCGTCTTCCCCGAAATCGCGCCGCTCAACGTGATGGGGTTGGCCTCGCCATTCAGCGCCATCCTGTCGGCCGTCATCTTCAACGCGCTCATCATCATCCTGCTCATCCCCCTGGCGCTGAGGGGCGTGCGCTACCGCCCGCTGGGCGCCGAGGCCCTGCTGCGGCGCAGCCTGCTCCTGTACGGCGTGGGCGGCGTCATCGTTCCCTTCGTGGGCATCAAGGTCATCGACGTGCTGCTCGGCGCCGTGGGCCTGGCTTGAAAGGAGTCATCCCCATGTTCTCCACACTTCTCACCGGCCTGCGCACCTGCGTCGTCACCCTGGTGCTCACGGGCCTGCTGTATCCGCTGGCCGTCACCGGGATGGCCCAGCTCCTCTTTCCCAGTGAGGCCAATGGTTCGCTCGTGAAGGACGAGCGGGGCCGCGTGGTGGGCAGCGCGCTCATCGGCCAGGGCTTCACCCAGCCGGGCTACTTCGCCTCCCGTCCCTCCGCGGCGGGTTCCGGCTACGACGGCGCGGCTTCCTCGGGCAGCAACCTGGGCCCCACGTCCCAGAAGCTGAAGGACCGCGTGACGGCGGACGTGGAGCGTCTGCGCCGGGAGAACCCGGAGGCCCCCGGGCCCGTGCCGGCCGAGCTGGTGACGACGTCCGGCTCCGGTCTGGATCCGCACCTGTCCCCGGACGCGGTGCGCTGGCAGGTGCCCCGGGTGGCGCGGGCGCGGGGCGTGGCGCCGGAGCGGGTGTTGGCCGTGGTGGACGCGCTGGTGGAGGGGCGCACCTTCGGCGTGCTGGGCGAGCCGCGCGTCAACGTCCTGCTGTTGAACCTGGCGTTGGACCGGCGCTTCGGGCCGCTGCTGGACGCGCCGCGGGGCGTGGGCGGTGGTTCGCCGCCGAGCCAGGGCGCACCGTGAGCCTCGCGGGGGCACCCGCATTCACCACGTGAGATTCGCCGGGCGCGAGGGCATCCTCCGCCCGGCGTCCCACCGGATGGGCAGGGAATGACGACAACGCGGCGCACGCGGGCGGAAGACTTCCTGGAGCTGGTGGAGCGCGGCCGCCGTGGCCGGCTCAAGCTCTATATCGGCTTCGCGGCTGGCGTGGGGAAGACGTACCGGATGCTGGAGGAGGCGCACGCGCTGAAGCGGCGGGGCGTGGACGTGGTGCTTGGCTTCGTGGAGCCGCACGACCGCGCGGAAACGCAGGCCCTGGTCGAGGGCCTGGAGGTGGTGCCGCGCAAGCAGTACACCTACCGCGACGTCACCGTGGAGGAGATGGACCTGGACGCGGTGCTCGCGCGCAAGCCCCAGGTGGCGGTGGTGGACGAGCTGGCCCACACCAACCTGCCGGTGTGCCGCCACCGCAAGCGTTACCAGGACGTGCAGGCGCTGCTGGACGCGGGCATCAACGTCATTGGCGCCTTCAACGTCCAGCACCTGGAGAGCCTCAACGACCTGGTGGAGCGCGCTACTGGCGTCACCGTGCGCGAGACGCTGCCCGACAGCTTCCTCAAGTCCGCCGACCAGGTGGTGAACCTGGACCTGGCGGTGGAGGACCTGCACGAGCGGCTGCGGACGGGGAAAATCTACGCGAAGGACAAGGTGCCGCAGGCGCTGGAGCGGTTCTTCCGGGAGGAGAACCTCGCGACGTTGCGTGAGCTGGCCCTGCGCGAGGTGGCGGAGAGCCTGGAGCGTGCCACCGCGCGGCCGCAGCCGGGGGAGGGTGACGAGGGCTCGCAGCGGAGCGCGGCCTGGGGCCGGGTGCTGGTGGCGCTGTCGAGCTACCCCCGGCACGCGGCGACGCTCTTGCGCCGGGGCTCGCGGATGGCGGGCCGGCTCAACACGGACTGGTTCGTCGTCTACGTGGAGACGCCGCGCGAGGCCCCGCACCTCATCGACGCGGAGGCGCAGCGGCACCTGCTGATGAACATCGAGAAGGCGAAGGAGCTGGGCGCGGAGGTGGTGCGCCTGCGGGCCACGGACCCGGTGGAGGGTATCCTGGACTTCGCGCGCTCGCATGGGGTGGGGCACATCATCGTTGGCCGCTCGCATCAGCCCTGGTGGAAGCAGCAGTTGGGGCGCTCGGTGGACATTCGCCTGGTTCGCGAAGGCCGGGGCTTCGACGTCCACGTCGTCGCCTTCGAGGCGCCCCAGGAAGGACGGCGCTCATGACGCTGCGCGGACGGTTGTTGCTGGCCCAGGCGCCGCTGGCCCTGGCGCTGCTGCTGGTGGGCGTGGTGGCCGTCGCCACGTTGTCCCGGCTGGGACACGCGGGGCCCCGCGTCTTGCAGGAGAACTATCGCAGCGTCCTGGCCGCGCAGGAGATGACCGCGCAATTGGAGCGCATGGACAGCGCGGCGCTCTTCATCATCGCGGGAGAGCGGCAGCGCGGGCTGGCGCAGCAGGCGGCGCAGCGTGGACGCGTGGAGGCACAGCTCCGGATTCAGGAGAGCAACGTTACGGAGCCTGCCGAGGACGCGGCGACGGCGCGGCTGCGCGAGGGCTGGCGGCACTACCAGGAGGTCTACGCGGCGTTCCTGGCGCAGTCGTCACCGGAGGCGACGCGGGAGGTGTACTTCCGCATGCTCGAGCCCGCGTACGAAGAGGTGACCCGCGCGGCGCGGGCCATCCTGGACCTGAACCAGGACGCCATGGTGCGCAAGAGCGAGGCGCTGCGCATCCAGAGCGCGCGGGTGAACACGGTGATGGTGACGGCGGTGCTGGTGGCCTTCGTGGTGGGGCTGTGCGCGTCGCAGTCGCTGACGCACCGGGCGCTGCGGCCGGTGTCGGTGTTGTCGCAGGCCGTGCGGCGCCTCGGCGAAGGCGACTACGCGGCGCGCGCGGTGGTGGAGGGGAAGGACGAAATCGCGCAGGTGGGCAAGGACTTCAACGCCATGGCGGAGGCGCTCCAGCAGTACCGGCGCAGCAGCCTGGGCGAGTTGCTCCAGGCGCAGGCTGCGTCGCAGGCGGCCATCGACAGCCTGCCGGACCCGGTGGTGGTGTTTGGCGCGGATGGGAGTCTGCTCAACGTCAACCGCTCGGCGGAGGACGTGCTGCGGCTGTCGCTGGAGTCGGGCGGGGACATGCTGGGGCGCGTGGTGCCCGAGGCGCGCGGGGTGCTGGAGCGGGTGCGCGAGCACGTGCTGTCGGGGAAGGGCGCCTACCAGCCGCGCGGGTACGAGGAGGCGGTGCGGGCACCGCTCCCGGACGGAGACCGGTGGCTGCTGGCGCGCGGCAGTCCCGTGTACGGGGAGTCGGGGGAGGTGGTGGGGGCCACGGTGATTCTCCAGGACGTGACGCGGCTGCGGCGCTTCGATGAGTTGAAGAACGACCTGGTGGCCACGGTGGCGCACGAGTTCCGCACGCCGCTCACGTCGCTGCGAATGGCGCTGCACCTGGTGACGGAGGGGGTGGTGGGGCCGGTGACGGAGAAGCAGGCGGACCTGTTGTTCGCGGCGCGCGAGGACTGCGAGCGGCTGCAAGGCATCGTGGATGACCTGCTGGACTTGTCGCGCATCCAGGCGGGGCAGCTTCAGTTGGAGATTCGGCGAGTGCCCGTGGAGGAGCTGGTGGACGCGGCGCTGGATGCCCAGCGGACGGCGGCGGAGGAGCGCGGGGTCCAGTTGTCGAAGCAGGTGGCGCTGGAGGTGGAGCCGGTGGACGTGGACCCGGAGCGGCTGGGGCTGGTGCTGGGGAACCTGGTGGGCAACGGGGTGAAGCACACGCCCACGGGCGGCGAGGTGGTGGTGCGCGTGTCGCGGGAGGCGAAGGGCGTGCGCTTCGAGGTGCGGGACACGGGGGAGGGGATTGCCCCCGAGCAGCAGGCGCGCATCTTCGAGAAGTTCTACCGGGCACCCGGCGCGCCAGCGGGAGGCGCGGGGCTGGGCCTGTCGATTGCGAAGGACATCGTCCAGGCGCACGGCGGGGACATCGGCGTGATGAGCACGCCCGGTCAGGGCAGCACGTTCTGGTTCACGCTGCCCCGGCGCGAGGAGCCCGGGCCGGTGGCTTTGTGAGGGCGCATCTCAAGGACCTTCGAGTGGCGGGAGGAGGTCCCGTACTTCGCTGATGAAGTTCGGCACGGACTTCGCCAGTCCGTCGAGCAGCCGAGGAAAGGTGATGGGCGGGTTCTTCAACATCTCTGCCTGCGTGCGGAGCAGTTCCAGCATGCTGTTCGGGGACTGGCTGAGCAGGTTCTGCAAGAAGGAGTCTGCGTCCTGGGCCTGCATGGCCCGGGGGAGATGCTCCGCTCCGAAGTCGCGCAGATTGTTGGTGACGATGGTCTGCGCGCCGACGTGGACCGCCGCCGCGAGGACGTGCCGGTCCTTGGGGTGATTCGTCATGGCCGGGACGAGGCGCTCGTAGCCGGTCACCATCGCTTCGGGGAAGTGCCTGCGCATGGCCGACACTCGGCGTTCAGCCTGCGCTGCGGTGAGCCCGATTTGAACGATGAGGTTGCGGCGTACCTCATCAAGGAGTTCCTCGGTCCAGTAGACCTGGATGAGCCCTTCGTCGGCAGCCAGGAGCAATACGTCGCAGAGCGAGACGGGAATCAGGACGTTCGCATCAAGGACGACCGGGAACGGAGCAGGATGCACATCCCAGTCGTCTCTTCCCAGAGCCACCCCTGTCAACGACGGACTGGCGACTACTTATCGAGCTCTGGATAGCCGCCCGATGCCTGAGTGTCCTGCATCATCTCCGCCAGCTTCGCACGTCGCTCTGTCTTCCTGCGGGTCCGGTACTCGAGCACGTCCTGGGTAAAGACGCGCCGGTGTGTGCCAGTCCGATGGAACGGAATCTTCCCTTCGTCGAGAAGCTGCACGAGGTACTGGCGTGACACGTTGAGCAGGTTGGCGGCCTGCTGTGTGGTGAGCTCCTTCTGGACAGGGACGATGGACACGGCATCGCCCGAAGCCAGGACGGCAAGGAGTTGCTGGAGCAGCGTCAAAACGTCCTTGGGGAGCGGGAGCGCTTCGTGATTCGGGCCTAGCAGGGTGAATCTTGGCTGTGCCCCGTGTCCTTGAAGTGTCTCGGTGATCAGCTTGGCGAGCTGCTGGACCTGCCCCAAGGTGCCTTCGGTCGCGGCGACGGGCTCCGAGACTCGAACGAGGGCGTCATCGGTCACTGCATCGAGCTTTGATGGCGCCATACGCCCCTGAGTGGTGCTTCCTGGTTGGTGTTCTTTATATATCGTGTAATACCGGCGTCTATTCGACGCAAGTGCAAGTCGTGATGGGGCGGAGTGGGAGTATCCGGTACGCCAGGGACAGAATATCTGTCCCAAGCGCAGCCTTTCGGACGGCAAGACGAAGATTCAGGCGTTCGCCTGCCCCTGAAGCTTCTGCATCTCCTCACGCCGGACCTCGGACGCGGTGCGGACGATGTCCTTGCACGACATGCCCAGGTCCTGCTCGGTGATTTTCTGTCCGAGCTTGGGCAGCACGTCGCGCTCTTCCATCGTCACGTGGTCCTTCACCACCTTCTCCAACTGGCCGAACAGGGCGGTCAGCTTCTTCGCGTCGTTGCGCGCGCGAATCATCTGGGCGATGAGCTCCGTCATCTCCCCGTGTTCCTCGATGGAGTCCTGAATCAGCTTGTCCCCCACCACCCGGCGCGCGGCGGGGTACACCCAGCGCTCCTCGATGGTGCTGTGCAACGTGAGCGCCTCCGCGAGCTGGATGCCGAGCTCTTGCTTGCTCGCGTCGTCCTTCGCGGCGCGACAGGCGTCGAACAGCGCTTCCACCTCACGATGCTGCTGAATCAACAGGTCAATCACGTCCACGTCCGCGCTCCTTGGAATCGGTTCGGTGTCCTCCAACGCTCCGCATGCGCGCGGGACGCCGCAATCACCGCTCCAGGCACGCGAAGAAGCCCTGCCCGGTCCGCTCCGGTGAAACACCGTGAACGCGAGCCGGGCACACGGGCGCTCCCTCAGCCCTCGCCCGACTCGTACTTCTTCCGCTTCCGCCACAGCGTGGACGCGTCGATGCCCAGCACCCTCGCCGCTTCGTCCAACGTCGGCGCCGAGGCCATGACGCGCAGCACGTGCTCGCGCTCGATGTCCTCCAGCGTATGCGGCCCGCCCAGCGTCATCACCGGACTCCCCGCCGCGGCGATGCGGTCCGGGAACGCCTGCGGCTCCAACACCTCCGCCGGCCAGACGATGAGCGCCCGCTCCATCGCGTTGCGCATCTCCCGCACGTTGCCCGGCCACCCATAGGCCAGCAGCATCTTCTCCGTCGCGGGCGACAGCTCCGGCGTCGGGCGCTGCGCCGCGCGCGCGAAGAAGGACACGAAGCGCCGGGCCAGCGGCAGCAGGTCCTCCGGCCGCTCCCGCAGCGCCGGCAGCTTCACCTCGATGACGTTCAGCCGGTAGAACAGGTCCTCCCGGAACCGCCCCGCCGCCACGTCCTTCTCCAGGTCGCGATTCGTCGCCGCCACCACCCGCACGTCCGCCTTGCGCGTGCGGCCCTCGCCCAGCCGCTCGAACTGCTTCTCCTGGAGGAAGCGCAGGAGCTGGGCCTGGAGCCCCGGGCTCATCTCCGCGATTTCATCCAGGAACAGCGTGCCCCCTTCCGCGGACTCCACGCGCCCCGGCTGGTCCTTCACCGCGCCGGTGAACGCGCCGCGCACGTGGCCGAACAGCTCGCTGGCCAGCAGTTGCTCGGACAGCGTGGGGCAGTTGACGGTGACGAAGGGCCGTCGCCGCCGGGCGCTCATCGAATGCAGCGCCCGGGCGAGCACCCCCTTGCCCGTGCCACTCTCTCCCCGCAGCAGCACCGCCGCGTCGGACGCCGCCGCGCGCGTCAACAGGCCCAGGGCCGCGTGCATCGCGGGCGAGGCCGTCTCCAGCGTGGCCTCCGGCACCGCCTGGGAGAGCTGCCCCTCCAGGCTCTCCAACTGGGACGTCAGCTCCTGGTGCCGCCGCGCCTTCTCCACCACGTGGCGAATCTGCGCGGGCGTGAAGGGCTTGGGCAGATAGTCCCGCGCCCCGCGCCGCATCGCCTCCACCGCCGTGTCGAACGTGGCGTAGGCCGTGATGAGCACGACGTCCAGACTCGGCGACTCGGCCAGCAGGCGCGGCAGCAGCTCCATGCCGCTGGCCGTGCCCAGCCGCAGGTCGACGAAGGCCAGGTCCGCGGGGCCCTGGGCCAGCGCCGCCAGCGCGGCCTCGGGCGTGGCCGCTTCCCGGACCTCGCAGCCGAAGCCCTCCAGGCACACGCGCAGGGTGTGGCGGATGTTCCGCTCGTCGTCGACCACCAGCACCCGCATGGAGCGCTCTCGAACGTCCATGCCTTCATCCTAGGGGCAATCCCCGCGCCGGGGACCCCGCCCGCGCGTCCCACCCTCCGCCTGGCGTGCGGGGGCACACGCAATGTTGGCGGTTGCCGCACACCCGCTGCACACCGCGCTGGCGTTGCCGGCCGGATTGCGGTGGAACAGGGCCGTATGCGCTTGATTGGGATGATGGCAGGCGGCCCACCGCCCGGAGACGGTGAAGAGGAGAACGTCTTCTCCCGCGCCCGAGGCCCCTCGCCGGCCGAGAAGCGGACCCGGAAGGCCGTGCTGCTGGTGCTCGTGCTGCTGCTGATGGCCGGCGTGTGGCTGTACCTCCAGGGCGGTGAGAACCGGGCGCTGAACGCGATGTCTCCCGTGCAGCGGGCCTCGCTCTTCCAGGAGACGCGGGACTCCTTCCGCGAGATGTGCATGGGCGACGCGGGCACCCGCCGCTTCCCGAAGCGCTGCGCGCAGCTGGCGGAGTTCCTCACGCGCTTCACCGAGTGCGACGAGACCTGCCGCCAGGAGATTGCCCCCGCCCTGCCGCAGCCCGCGCGCTGACACAGGACGGGACTCCAGGGAAGGGAAGGCCCGTCTCCCTGCCCGGAGAGCACGGTGAAAGCAGGGCAAACGGAATGTCCCCGCGGGGGTGGGGTCGGCTCCCACCCGTTGGGTGCGCCTCCCCGTATCCGTTCGGATGGGACGGGGCGTGAGAGTTACCAGCCCGGGAACAGTTGGCTATCCTACGACGCACCAATGTGCGGCTCCCTCTGGAGTCCACGGAAGGATGGCGACATGTGCTGGCGCAGCGTGCCCCGGAAAACGGGGCGGCTCTTCAACAGCCGGATTCAGGCCGCGATGCGCGGCGTGAATGCGCGGGCGTTGAAGGGAGCTCACGGTAGCGGGGAGGCCAGCGGGTGCGTCTGAAGCTCAAGCAGAAGATGATGTTGCTGCCAGCGGTCGTCGCGGTGTTCCTGGTGGCCATCCTGGTGGCGTTCTTCTCCCTGGGCGCGCGCTCGGGTGGCGTGTACGCGCGCATCAGCAGCTCGCACGTGCCCACCATCGAGCTGAGCCGCGAGGTGATGCACCGCTACCCGGGCCTGCACCGCAACGTGGCGGCGGCGGTGACGGGGAAGCTGGCGGGAGGGCTGGAGCCGGTGCGCGCGGAGGTGAGCGAGCTCCAGGCGAAGCTCGACCTCGCGCGCGAGGTGCCGGGGGCGAACACCCAGCGGGCGGACGCGCTCAAGGCGGCGCTGGCCGCGTACTGGACGGCCGCCGAAGAGGCGCTGGCCTTCGCGGTGGCGGGTGACGCGCGGGCGGAGCCCACGTTCGCGGCGGTGGAGACCCAGGCGGCTTCGCTGCGCGAGGCGCTCCAGACGGCCGTGGACGAGGACGCGCAGGCCATCGTCACCTCCTACGGGGAGGTGGCCGGGCTGCACAGCGCCAGCATCTGGGCCGTGAGCGGGCTGGTGCTGCTGTGCATCGCGTTGACGGTGGTGTTGGCCATCTGGCTGCACCGCGAGGTCACGCTGCCGCTGGGGAAGCTGACCCACGTGGCCACGCGCATCGCGGAGAAGGGCGACCTGACGCAGGCCATCGACGTGAGCGCCCACGACGAGGTGGGCGAGCTGGCGCGCGGCTTCCAGGTCATGGTGACGCGGCTGCGCAACGTGCCCACCACCATCCAGGCGGTGGTGACGGACCTGACGACCGCGGCGAAGACGCTGACGCAGGCCAGCCAGGACCAGGTGAACTTCCTCACCAACCAGTCCCGCAGCCTCACCGAGGCGAGCACCACCATCGCCGAAATCGCGCAGACGTCCAGCATGGCCGCCAGCCGCGCGGAGATGGTGCTCCGCGTCGCGGGGCAGGCGGACGCGTTCAGCGTCTCCGGCCAGGAGTCCATCGAGAAGAGCGCCGAGGGCCTCCAGCAGATTCGTCAGCGCGTGGGCGCGCTGGTGGGCAGCATCGGGCACCTGAGCGACCAGGCCGTGCACGCCGGGGAGATCATCGGCAGCGTGAAGGACCTGGCGGACCAGTCCAACGTGCTCGCGCTCAACGCGGCCATCGAAGCGGCGCGCGCCGGGGAGCAGGGCCGGGGCTTCGCGGTGGTGGCGCGGGAGATGCGTTCACTCAGCGGCCAGTCGCTCCAGAGCACCCAGCGCATCGGCAAGATTCTCCTCGAAATCAACCAGGCCATCCGCCAGACGGTGGGCATCGCCGAGGGCGACAGCGAGAAGATGGAGGAGGGCATCGAGCAGGTGCTCGCCTCGGCCAACACGCTGAAGGAAATCACCACCGTGGTGCAGGAGAGCAGTCAGGCCGCGCGCCAGATTGTGGCCTCTGTCACCCAGCAGAACGCGGGCATCGCGCAGATGACCGAGGTGATGACCACGCTGTCCTCCATGATGGCGGACGTGGTGACGGCCACCATGACGGCCGAGCAGGCGGTGACGCAGATCAACACGTCGCTGGGACAACTGCAGGACCTGTCCACCGCCTTCCGCGTCTGAAGTCGCGGCAGGGCCGCGCGGGTGCCACCGTCCTGGGTGGCACCCCGGCCCGAGTCCGGCTCACTCCCCCTGCATCAACCCGGTGACGCGCCCGTCGTCGTGGACGGTGACGCGGCGGGCGGCGGGCTCTCGCGGCAGGCCGGGCATGGTGAGGATGTCGCCGGTGAGCGCCACCATGAAGCCCGCGCCCGCGGACAGCCGCACCTCGCGCACGGTGAGCGTGAAGCCGCGCGGCCGTCCCAGCTTCGTGGGGTCATCCGACAGCGACAGGTGCGTCTTCGCCATGCACACCGGCAGGCCCGCGCCGCCCAGCTCGCGGATGGCCTCCAGGTCCTTCTTCGCGTTCGCGGTGAAGGCCACGTCATCCGCGCCGTACACGGTGCGGGCGATGGCGGCCACCTTCTCCTCGGGGGACTGCGCCACGTCGTAGAGGAAGCGCGGCTGGGGCGGCGCGGCGTCCGTGCCGTCCAGCATCTCCAGCACGCGGTCCGCCAGCTCCAGCGAGCCGTCACCGCCCCGCGAGAAGCCGTCACACACCGCCGTCTCCACGCCGCGCGCCTTGCCGAAGGCGCGCAGCTCTTCCAACTCGGCCTCGGTGTCCTGCGGGAAGCGGTTGACGCACAGCACGGCCGGCAGGCCGAAGGCGGCCACTGACTCCAGGTGCTTCTCCAGGTGGGCGAAGCCGCGCGCCAGGGCCTCGCGGTCCGGC
>JBKGHI010000095.1:0-28298 GCA_046520405.1 Myxococcus sp. 1LA | reverse complement strand
CGGCGTCCTCATCAACGGGTACGGGCCGACGGAGAACACGACGTTCTCCAGCACGTATCGGATGGAGAGGTTGGAGGAGGTTGGGCCTTCGGTGTCCATTGGCCGCCCCGTGTCGAATACGACGGCGTACGTGCTGGATGGAGCGATGCGGCCGGTGCCGGTCGGTGTGCCGGGTGAGCTGTATGTGGGCGGAGATGGCTTGGCCGTCGGCTACGTGGCACGTCCGGAGTTGACGGCGGAGCGCTTCGTGCCGAACCCGTTTGGCGACGGTGAACGCCTGTATCGAACCGGAGACGTGGTGCGGTGGCTGGGGAACGGGATGTTGGAGTTCCTGGGCCGGGCAGACACGCAGGTGAAGGTGCGCGGGTACCGAATTGAACTCGGCGAGGTGGAGGCCGCGCTGGCCCAGCACACTGGCGTCAACGAAGCGGTGGTGGTGGCACGGGAGGACGGCAGCGAAGGCAAGCGGCTGGTGGCGTACGTAACAACCCACGACGGTGTGGAACTGGACACTGGTGCGCTGCGGAGCCACGTGAAGCAGCGGCTGCCGGAGTACATGGTGCCGTCGGCGTACGTGGTGCTGGAGGCGCTGCCGCTGACTCCGAACGGGAAGGTGGACCGCAAGGCCCTGCCGGCTCCGGACACAGCGGGCACCGCGCCCGAGAAGTACGTGACGCCACGCTCAGCGATGGAGCGGACGCTGGCGGCCATCTTCGTCGATGTCTTGAAGTCGACCGAGTTGGGAGCGAAGCCGACTTCTTCGAGTTGGGCGGGCACTCGCTGCTGGCAACACAGTTGGCGTCACGGGTGCGGGACGCGCTACGAATCGAGCTGCCGCTGCGGGTCATCTTCGAGTGCCCCACGGTGGAGAAGCTGGCGCAGCGTCTGGAGCGTCCTTCGACATCAACTGGGGAGACCCAGGCACCGCCGCTGGTCCGAGCCTCCCGAGACAGGGCGCTCCCGCTGTCGTTCGCCCAGCAACGGCTGTGGTTCCTCGCGCAACTGGAGCCGACCAGCACCGTCTACAACGTCCCGGCGTCAGTGCGGCTCACGGGCGCCTTGAACGTGGCCGCACTGGCGCAGAGCTTCGACGCACTGGTCCGCCGGCATGAGTCTCTGCGCACCACGTTCCGGACCGAGGACGGATCGCCGGTACAGGTCATCGATTCGCAGGGCCACGCTCGGCTCGACGTCATGGATCTGCGCGCGATGCCCGATGCGCACAGAGAAGCCGAAGCAATGCGGCTCGCTCAGGAGGCGGCGCAGCGTCCATTCGACCTGGAACACGGTCCCTTGCTGCGGACCGCGCTGCTCAAGCTGTCGGATGAGGACCATGTCCTGGTGCTGGTGATGCACCACATCGTCTCGGACGGCTGGTCCATGGGGCTCCTGGTCCGCGAGTTGACCGAGCTCTACGGCGCTTGCTCCCAGAGCCAGCCGTCGCCGCTTCCCGAGCTGCCGCTTCAGTATGCCGACTACGCGGTCTGGCAGCGCGAGTGGCTCCAGGGCGACGTCCTGGAGGCACAGCTTGGATACTGGAAGCAGCGCCTGGAGGGCGCGCCTCGCTTGCTGGAGCTGCCCACGGACCGGCCGCGTCCGGCGGTGCAGTCACTGGAGGGCGCCTATGCTCCCTTCACGCTGGGCCTCGAGTTGTCCGATGCGGTCCAGGCGCTCGCACGCCGTGAAGGTGCCACCCCGTTCATGGTGTTGCTGGCGGCGTTCCAGGCGGTGCTGGCACGCTACTCAGGGCAGGACGACATCTCCGTGGGCTCGCCCATCGCCGGACGCACGCGTGCGGAGACGGAGGGGCTGATTGGCTTCTTCGTGAACACCCTGGTGCTCAGGACGCGGCTGGACGGCAATCCATCCTTCCGCGATCTGCTCGCCCGGGTCCGCGACGTGACGCTGGGGGCGTACGCGCATCAGGACGTGCCTTTCGAGAAGCTCGTGGAGGTGCTGCGCCCGGAGCGCAGCCTGAGTCACTCCCCCCTGTTCCAGGTGATGCTCACGTTCGACAGCACGCCGGACGCGGGGAGTGTGGCGCAGACGGGCATGGCACTGAAGCCGGTGTCCGTGGAGCACCGGGTCTCCCGGTTCGACCTCACACTCGGCTTCGTGGAGGGCAAGGACGGCTTCTCCGGTGGCTTGGAGTACAGCACCGCCCTGTTCGACCCCGAGACTGCGGAGCGGCTGTTGGGCCATTTGCGGACGCTGCTCACGGGGGCCGTCGCGGCGCCGGACTGCTCGGTGTTCGCGTTGCCGCTGCTGGGCTCGGCCGAACAGCACCGGCTGCTGACGGCGTGGAATGACACCGGCTCCGGCGGCGCCGCGGATGCCTGCATCCACACACTGGTCGAGCACCAGGCCGCGGCCACGCCCGACGCCGTAGCGGTGGTGGCCGGTGACGTGACGCTGACCTACCGCGAGCTCGACCAACGGGCGAACGACCTTGCGCGGAGGCTGCGCCGCCTGGGCGTCGGGCCCGAGGTCCGCGTGGGCTTGTGCTCCGAACGCAACGCGGACCTGTTGGTCGCGGTGCTCGGCATCCTCAAGTCGGGAGGCGCCTACGTCCCGTTGGACCCGGCGTACCCGAGCCAGCGGCTGGCCTTCATGCTGGAGGATTCCCAGCCCAAGGTCCTGGTGGGCCCGTGTGCGCTGCTGGACGGGTTGCCTCCCACGGACGTGGCCCGGTTGGCGCTCGATGAGAGGCAGGCGGACGTGGCGGACAGCTCTCCGCTGCCCGTTTCGACGCCGGCTCCGGACCACCTCGCGTACGTGCTGTTCACCTCGGGAAGCACGGGACGTCCCAAGGGCGTCGCGGTGGAGCATCGGAGCACCGTGGCCTTCCTGCGCTGGACGGCGCGGGGCTTCAGTTCGGACGATCTGGCCGGTGTCCTCGCGTCCACGTCACTGAACTTCGACCTCTCCGTCTTCGAACTGTTCGCGCCGCTCATCCGGGGCGGGGCGGTGGTCATGGCTCGCAACGCGCTTGAGTTGCCGTCGCTCCCGGCGGCCAGGCGGGTGACGTTGGTCAACACGGTGCCTTCCGCCATGGCGGAGTTGGTGCGCGCCCGGGCCGTGCCGGACTCGGTGCGGACGGTGAACCTCGCGGGAGAGCCGCTGGCCCAGGCGCTGGTGGACGCCATCCATCAATCCGCACCGGGTGTGCAGCGGGTGCTCAACCTCTATGGCCCCACCGAGGACACGACGTACTCGACGTACGCGCTGGTGGTCCCCGGCGCAGCGCGGGAGCCCACGGTGGGTCGGCCCATCGATGGGACTCGGGCGTATGTATTGGATGCGTTCGGCCAGCCCGCGCCCCAGGGCGTCGCGGGTGAGCTGTACCTGAGCGGTGCGGGACTCGCCCGTGGCTACGTTGACCGGCCCGAGTTGACGGCCGAGCGCTTCGTGCCGGATGCGTTCAGCCAACAGCCCGGGGCCCGCCTGTACCGCACTGGTGACCGCGTCCGGTGGCTGCCAGATGGCGTGTTGCAGTACCTGGGACGCATTGACCAGCAGGTGAAGGTGCGCGGGTTCCGCATCGAGCTGGGCGAAATCGAGGCGGCCCTGCGGCGGCATCCAGACGTGCGCGAGGCCGTGGTGCTCGTGCGGGAGGATGGCAGCGAAGGGCGCCGACTGGTGGCGTACCTGGTGGCGCAGCGGGGTTCGACGCCGGATGCGATGGACGTGCGGCGCTTCGTGAAAGCGTCGCTGCCAGAATTCATGGTGCCGTCAGCGGTGATGGTGCTCCAGGCTTTGCCGCTCACGCCCAATGGCAAGGTGGACCGCAAGGCGCTGCCCGCTCCAGAGGCGCTGGGTTCGGAGTCCTCACGGGCCTATGTGGCGCCTCGGGATGCGCTGGAACTCCTGCTCGCGCGCATCTGGGAGGAGCTGCTGGGCACCGGCCCTGTCGGCATCCACTCCGACTTCTTCGAATTGGGCGGACACTCGCTGCTGGCCATGCGGATGGTGTCGCTCATTCGCGAGCGATTGGGACGCAGCCTTCCGGTGGTGTCGCTGTTCCAGGCCGGCACGCTGGAAGAGCTGGCCGCGCGGCTCCGGACGGCACCGGGACACCTGTCACTGTTGGTGCCCCTCCACAGCGAGGGGACACAGCGGCCTGTCTTCTGCGTCCATCCGGTCAGCGGGAACGTGCTGCCGTACCTGGAGTTGTCGCGGCGGCTGGGGCCAGACCAGCCGTTCTACGCGTTCCAAGCCCCGGGCCTCGAAGGCGAGCAATCCCCGCTGGAGACGGTGGAGGCCATGGCCGCCCGCTACGTAGAGGCCCTGCGCGAGGTCCAGCCGTCCGGGCCCTACCGGCTGGCGGGGTGGTCCCTGGGCGGCGTCATTGCCTTCGAGATGGCACGCCAGATGGAACAGCAGGGCGAACCCGTGGAGCAGCTCACGCTCATCGACGCCTATGCCTTCGACCAGCGGCCCGCGGAGCCAGTTGACGCGGCGTGGATTGCCGCCCGGTTCGCGGAGTTCACGGCCCAGCTCCTGGGCTTGCCTGCTCCCGAGCAGGTGGCGGACGCGCGGGCCCTGGATGAAGCCGGGATCCTCGACCGTCTCCTGGACCAGGGACGAAGCACCGGTGTCCTGCCCCAGGGAGTGGGGGCCGAGCAGCTCCATGCCCTGTACCGCGTGTACGAGAACAACCTCCGCGCGCTCTGGCGCTACGCCCCCGGGCGCTACGGTGGCCGGCTGACCCTGGTCCGCGCGAGCGAGACGCAGGTCCCCACGGGCACGGACGGCGGCTGGGCGGCGCTGGCCGAAGGCGGCGTGGCGGTGCACGAGGTGCCCGGCGACCACCACTCCATCCTTCGTCCGCCCGCGGTCGACCTGCTCGTGGCGGTGATGACGCTGAAGCCGTCGCCTTGAGCGGGACGGGATGGGGCGTAGGTGACGAGACCGCGAGAATCGTCACCTGCGCCGCGCTGGACGTGTTCGAGCGACAGGATGTCGCTCGCGTCCAACCCCTGACATGGGCGCGCGTGTCGCGGATGTGGGGTGTCGGTGCTTGGGGATGGAACGCACTCACCCGTTCATGGCGTCGTGGGGGTGGTGCACGCGCTCACGGGACGGAAGGGCAGGGCGTAGAGCTCGCGGCCGTTGCCCGCCTCCTCGGCGGTGAAGAACACATCCCAGCCGGAGCGGAGGAAGTCTCGCGGCGAAACGGCCTTCCCGGCGGCCAGCTTCCGCGTTCCGGAGGAGGTGCCGTCACTCACCCAGGGCTCGGCGCCAGTCCCCATGGTGTCCGCGCCAAAGAAGAGCCAGCCCTGGATGGCCGTGACTTCGGTGGGCGACGCGCCGCCCGCTCCGGGCACCAGGTCCGCGAAGAGCTTCGTGCCGTTGGCGGAGCCATCACTCACCCACAGCTCGCGGCCGTGCTTGCCGTCATCCGCGGCGAAGTAGAGGTGGTCTCCGGCCACGGCCAGGGATGACGGCGCCGAGCCCTCCGAGCCCGGACGGAGGTCCTTCACCCGCCGCGTTCCGGCCACCGTTCCGTCGCTGACCCACAGCTCTTCGCCCTCGGGGGTGTCCGAGCCCGCGCTGAAGTAGAGCCGGCCGTGAAGCACCTCGAGGTCGTGAGGGTACCGGCCTGGAAAGAAGCGCAGCCGGCGCGTGCTCTCGGCCGTTCCCTCCGTGACGTAGAGGGTGGCTTCTCCCTCGTCCGGGTCCACCAGGAAGAAGAGCCGGTCGCCCACGGACTTCAGGCGGAAGATGACGGTGTCCTCGAAGGCCTTGAACAGCGGCGTGAAGTCCGCGCCACCCTCGTAGCGGACCAGCCAGTTCTCCTCACCCTCGCTGATGACGAAGTAGAGCGAACCGGCGTGGACGTAGAAGCGGCGGGGGAAGGCGCCGTCCTCGCCGGGGACGAGGTCCGCCACCTCGTAGGTGCCCGCGTCCGTGCCGTCGCTGGTCCACAGCTCGGTGCCGTGCGTGCCGTCTGCTCCCGCGGCGGCAAAGTAGAGGCGGCCCTGGTACGCAACCAGCGTCTGCTCTTCTGTCTGTCCGACGCCCACGGGGAGCACGCGCTTCACCAACGTCGTTCCCTCCGGCGTCCCGTCGCTGACCCACAGGGCCCGGCCATTCACGCCGTCGTCCGCGATGAAGAAGAGGCGGTCTCCGACGCGCGTGAGGTCCGTGGGGCCGGATCCCGCTGGCCCTACCGCGATGTCCTTGAGCAGGCGGGTGCCTGCGCCCTGGGTGCCACTGCTCGTCCACAGCTCGACGCCGTGGCGGCCGTCATCCGCGGTGAAGAAGAGCAGGCCGTCACCGTGGACGTGCTCCTGGATGGCCGCGTCCCCGGGGCCGGGGTGGATGTCCACGAGCCTGCTCGCGGTGGGACCGCAGGGCGCCCAGGGGCGAGGGTGCATGAATGGCTGGGTGGAATGTTCACCCGAGCTCGTGGACGTGTCGTCCACCGGTGGCGGCTCACAAGCAGCCAGGAGGGCCAGCAGCACCGGGAACGAACGCCAGGACTTCGTCATCTGCAGCTCCGTGAGATCAATACGGCCATGGAGCGTCAATCTGTGAATGGTGGGGGAGTGCCCCACCTGCCCGCGAGTCCGGAGCGGCGTTTGTAACGTGACGCTTCACACCGACCCGAGTCCCCACCGCTCGCCAGTGCTTGTCATCACAAGGGGTTCCCTGCGCGGTTTCGCCCCTGTGACACCCGCCTGTTTCATCGCCCAAGAAAATCTTGAAATAATTGAAAAACAGGACTCACTCCTGGTACTTCCAGTGCACCTCCCCGCGGTACCGGAAAGGTGCACTGTATGCAGCGATGTATCGGACCCGCTCCACGGCGTTTCTTGGCTTTCTCCCTCGCGTCCGCCCTGGTGCTGAGCCAGGGGTGTCAGCCCTCTGAAGAGGATGTGCCTGTCGACGAGCCCACGACGGCGGAGGTCGCACAGGCCGTCTCCGTGCCGGGCTTCGCGGAGATGCACCACCACATGTTCGCCGAGGAGGCGTTCAGCGGCGGCTGGTTCCACGGCAAGCACACCGGCCCGCTGACGAGCTGTGACGGGGGCTTCCCGGAGAGCGACCACGCGCGCGTCCGCATGGACCTGAGCTCCATGCTCAACGTGTGCCCCAACGCGGGGGGCATCAACCTGAGCGGCGTGCCGGTGCTGTCGCAGATGTTCGGCGTGGGCGGCGCGGTGGCGTCGGAGATCATCGGTGAGGTTGAAGGGACGGAGGGCGACACGGGCCTCCACCTGGGCCGGATGAACGTGCCCACGCAGTGGCCGCGCTGGGACACCATTGCCCACCAGCAGGCGTGGGAGGGGTGGTTGCAGCAGGCGCACCAGGGCGGCATGTCCCTGGTCACCGTCTCCCTGGTGAGCAACGAGTTCCTCTGCAGGGCGCTTCCGTACCAGAACATCAAGCGTCCCTGCGACGAGATGGTGGATGTGGACGTGCAGCTGCAGATGGCGCGTGACTTCGACGCCCGCACGCCGTGGGCGGAGATCGCGCTGTCACCTGCTCACGCGCGGCAGATCATCGCCTCCGGCAAGCTGGCGATGGTGCTCTCCATCGAGTCCAGCAAGCTGTTCGGCACGAAGAACTGGCAGTCCGAGCTGAACCGCGTCTACTCGCTGGGCGTGCGCTCCATCCAGCCGGTGCACCAGTTGGACAACCGCTTTGGCGGCGCGGCTCCGCACAACGCCATCTTCCAGGTCTCGCAGTTCCTGGAGAACTGCCATGTGGACACCGACTGCGGCCTCACGGGCAACGGCTTCACGCTGGGCTTCGACGTGGACGCCAACTGCAAGAACACCAAGGGCCTGACGGCGGAGGGCCAGGCGCTGGTCGCGGAGATGATGAACAAGGGCATGCTCGTCGACGTGGCGCACATGTCCGAGCGCTCCGTGGATGACACGTTCGCCATCGCCCAGGGCCGGAACTACTACCCGCTCTACATCTCCCACGGCCACTTCCGCGAGGTGATGCACCCGGGCCTGGCCGCCAACGAGAAGACGACGCCGGCCTCCATCATCCGCTACCTGCGCCAGACGGGCGGCATGTTCGGTCTGCGCACCGCGCACGACGAGACGCGCGACTACACCCGCACGCCGGTGGCCAACAACTGCCAGGGCTCCACGCGCTCGCTCGCGCAGGCCTACGAGTTCGGCCGCCTGGGCCTCAAGGTGAACATGGGCTTCGGCGCGGACCTCAACGGCTTCATCCAGCAGACCCGTCCGCGCTTCGGTCCTCACGGCGCCTGCTCCGCGGGCTTCGCGGCGGAGGCGGCGGCCCAGGCGCAGCAGCAGCTCACGTCCGGTCCGCCGCCGCTGGGCACGGACTTCGACAACTACGGCCTGGCCCACGTGGGCCTGCTGCCGGACGTGGTGCGTGACTTGAAGCAGCTCGGCGTCAACACCACGGGCCTGGAGGGCTCCTCCGAGACGTTCATCCGGATGTGGGAGCGCGCCACGGGCCCGCGCTCGGGCATGGCGGACGCCGCGGCGAACATCGACACCAGCGGCGTGGCGGCCTATGTGCCGAAGGAGACCCGCGCGTCCTGGTACCCGACCAGCTCCACCTGCTCCAACGACAGCCACTGCGCCAGCACCCAGTACTGCGGCTGGGGCCTCAACGCCGGCAAGTGCCAGAACAAGAAGGCCAAGGGCGCCATCTGCGGCAGCGCGCGTGAGTGCTTGTCCAACAACTGCCGCTGGACGCTGACCTGCGGTTGATGACGTCGCTTGGGCCCGTGACCTGGAAGGTGCAGGTCGCGGGCCGGGCATCCCCGCGTCTGGCTGCCTGCTGTTCGGCGGCCACCGCGGGGCTCCTTCCGTCGTTGCCCGACCGGAATCCGCATGGTATCGATAATGAGAGTCAATATCATCGATATCTGGAGCATTCGTGACGACGACGACGACGACAGAGCGTGTCTACCGGCGCGGGCCGTTCCCCGTGAAGTTCCGGCTTCTGGAGGTGAAGCGGGTGACGCGGGTGACGCCGCAGATGGTCCGCATCACCCTGGTGGGCGAGGACCTGGAGGGCTTCTACAGCCCGGGGGCCGATGACCACGTGAAGCTGCTGTTCCCGGAGGAGGGCAAGCGCACGCCCGTCATCCCGACGGTGACGCCCACGGGGCTTCAGTTGAAGGAAGGCGAGCGCAAGCCGGACTCGCGTGACTACACGCCGCGCCGCTACGACGCCGCGGCGGGCGAGCTGGACATCGACTTCGTGCTGCACGGCACGGGCCCCGCGACGCAGTGGGCGAGCAAGGCGCAGGTCGGTGACCAACTGGCCGTGGGCGGACCGCGCGGCTCCACGCACGTGGCACAGGACTTCGATTGGTACCTCTTCGCGGGCGACCAGTCCGCGCTGCCCGCCATCGGCCGGATGCTGGAGGAGCTTCCGGAGGGCAAGCGCGCCATCGTGTTCTGCGAGGTGCCTGACGCGTCCGAGGAGCAGCCGTTCCCCACGCGCGCCCACGCGACGGTGACGTGGCTTCACCGCAACGGCGTGGAGGCGGGGCACTCGGACGTGTTGGAGCGGGCCATCCGGGCGCTGGAGTTCCTACCGGGGGACTGCTTCGCGTGGGTGGCGGGTGAGGCGCACACCGTGCGCCCCATCAAGGACCACCTCATCAACGAGCGCGGCGTCAACAAGAGCTGGGTCCGGGTGACGGGCTACTGGAAGCGCGGCACCTCGGACCACCACGACGCGAAGGGCTAAACCGAAGTTCACGATCCTCGAACACTTACGCGGCAAGAGGGCCAGTTCGGCGTAGCGCTGGACTGGCCTCGCCGGAGTCGTTTCGAGCTTGGAGGTAGGCCTCCACGTTCTCCATCAGCTCGTCCATGGACTTGCAGCGATGGTTCCGGGTGACGCTGGCGTGCAGGTCGAGCCAGCGGCGCTCGATGCGATTCTCCTCGGGGCAGTTGGGCGGCAGGAAGTGCAAGACGATTCGGCCACCCAGTTGAGCCAGGGCCAAGCGCGTCTTTCTGCTGTCGTGGATGGAGGCATTATCGAGGATGAGGTGGATGCGCCGCGCTCGCTTGTTCTCGGTGGCCAGCCGCCACAGCAGCGAGATGAGTTGCTGAGCGTCCTCGACCACCGGGTCGCTTGGGGCGCGACGCTCAGTGATGGCATGGAGCGTCTGCTGCACGAAGCGGTGGAGGGCACTCGCCGTCACCTCGAGGAGCACGTCAGTGCTCCCGCCCGGCAGGGGCACGCACTCACGGCGGAGCAGGCACTGCGGCGCAAACAGGCGTTGTTGGCGCATCCGGAGCTGGCCCATCTCGCCACGGACATGGGGTTGCGTGTGCAGGCGAGTGGGAAGGCGTCCTGCCAGCGATTGAAAGGCTTGGGCTCCGACGACAGCCTCCACTGGCGCGAACTGGTCTTCCGCTACTGCAGCCACTGGCAAGAGGATGCCCCGCGGCCCGCCGTCGTACCCGGGGTTTTCGGGCCCACCCAATGGGATGGCGCGGTTGTCTCTACAGAGCATGAGACCCGCACAGAGAGCGTCGACGAGCCCCAACTGGTTCCGGAGGAGTACACCGACGCGGATGGCGTCAGACGGATGCACATGGTGACGAAGCAGGTCCCGACGATTCGAACCTACTCCGTGCCGGTCACCCGCCATCAATCGGTTCCCCGGACGTTCGAGTACCTGGCGATGCGGTTGACGCAGGCGCATCGCATCGAAGTGTCCGCGTCCTCGGCGCTGGATGCGCGGCGCGAGCCTTTCACCGCGGTGCACCAGGACGAACTCTTCGAGTCCGGGTACGAGCACGACGTCACCTTTGAAGCGGCCAACGTGCTGCCGGAGCGCCCGGCCTTCACCTCCGCCAAGACGTGGCTGGAGACGAAGGTCGCGGCCCTGGAGACGGACTTCTCCGCGCGGCTCGTCACGTACTGGATCGAATCCTACTGCTCGTCGCCTGCACTCACCTTGGACGAGGCGGCACGGTGCGCGCGCGCGGGCGCCGCGACACCCGAACAGGCCATCCACGTCCTCTCCGACGTCCTCGGCTCGGACGCGACACAGGTGACCCAGCTTTTCGCATCGCCTTGACGCGGTTTGCGGAGGGCGTGCTCCCAAGCCTGGCGCGGAATGTGAAGAGTATATTCTGTGTCGAAAAGGTCCACTCCAGGGCGCCGATTCAGCAGTCCGAATTCGCGTTTGTCTGGGGAGTCCGTTGCGGCGAATGTGCCTGTGCGAAAGGAGCCCTCTCATGCAACGAGCGCTCACCCTGGTTGGCGAAGCGTTCTCTCCCTGGACTCAAAAGGCACGCTGGGCACTGGAGTATTGCGGCGTCGCGTTTGTGTACCAAGAGTACATCCCGACGCTGAGTGAGCCGGCGCTGCGCTGGCGCATGCGGCAATGGTCGGGGGCTGTGTCGGTTCCGGTGCTGCTGGCTGGCCCGCAGGTCGTGCGCGGATCCTGGGACATCGCCCGCTACGCGGCACAACAGGCCGGAGACGGACGGTTGGGCGGATTCGAGGCAATCGCACCTTGGAACGAACTTGGCGAGGCGGCGCTTGCCGAAGCACGGACGCGCGTGGTGCGCCGTGTGTTGGCCGATCCATCGGCGCTCGACGAAGCCTCCGCCGCGGTGTTGCCACGGCTGTTGTGCCGCCCCTTGCGTTTTGTCGCACGCGATGCCGCGCGTCGGCTCGATCGCAAGTATCGACATCTGGTCGTGCCTGGATCGCTGAGGCGGGCGTTGGAGCAAACCCGCGCTGGATTGCACGCGTCGGGCGGCGAGCACCTGCTTGGACGCTTCAGCTATGCCGATGTCACGATGGCGGTGGTGCTGGAGGCCGTTGCCCCGGCCGCACGAATCGAACCGCCGTTGGGCCCCGCGACACGTCGCTGCTGGAGCGACGAGGTCCTGGCGGGTGAATTCGCCGATCTATTGCAATGGCGCGCGCGCCTCGTCGCGGCGTACTCGGCTCGATAGGCGCGAACTTGCCGCCTGAAACTCGGGGATGGCAAAAATCGAGAATTCTGGCGGCAGGGGCTGCTGGCCTATGACGGACTGGCGCGCATCAACTGGAACTGGTTGGCGTTAGATGTCGCGGTCGGTGGCGCCAATACGAACGACTTCAAGCTGGCGCGGGCCACGCTCGAATCCAACCGCATCAACAGACCCGCGCCCACTGAAGTCTCACGTCAGCACCTTGGGGATGGGAGAAGCGCGAGGACACCGATTTGGGAATGCTGCACCTGGCGTTGGGCATCATCACCGGGTCCACGCGCTCCTACCGAAATAAGCTCTCAGGCCGCCGCTGGCTTCGCGAGGGAGCGGAGCACTTCGCCCGTCATTTCGATGGCGTAGTCGATCTGCTCCTCCGTGTGCGCCGTGCTGAGGAAGGTGACGTCACGGCGCAGCAGGATGCCCCGGCGGGCCATGCCCGCCTGGAAGGGCTGCATCTGCTTCGCGTGCTCCGCCGGGTCCTTGGCGAACAGGAAGAAGGGAATGGCGTCGTAGCCAATCACGCGCAGCGACGAGCCCGCGGCCTCCGCCTGGGCGTTGACGCCCTCGCGCAGCTTGCGGCCCAGGCGGGCCAGGTGCTGGATGTAGGCGCCATCGCGGTAGCCGTTCAGCACGGCCTCACACACGTACAGCGACAGCAGCTCGCCGCCGAAGGTGGTGGACACCTGGAGCTCGCTCAGGCGGCTCAGGTGCTTCGTGGGGCCTGCGATGGCCGACAGCGGCATGCCCGCGGCGATGCTCTTGGACAGGGTGACGAAGTCCGCGCGGACGTCGAAGAACTCCTGAGCGCCGCCCACCGCGAGCCGGAAGCCGGTGACGACCTCGTCCAGGGCCAGCAGGACGTTGTTGGCGGTGCAGGTGGCGCGCACCTGCTGGAGGAAGGCGGGGGTGAGGGGCCGGTTGTAGGGCACCGACAGGAGCACCAGCGCGAGCTCGCTGGCGTTCTTCTCGATGGTGGCCAGCAGGGCGGGCTCGTCCGGCGGCGTGAAGAGCGGCATCCGGATGGTGAGCGCGGCCAGCGCGGGCGGCACGCCCGGCGTGTCGAACATGAAGTGGTCGTGCCAGCCGTTGTAGCCCACGGTGATGATCTTCTGCTTGCCGGTGATGTGGCGTGCCAGGCGCACGGCGGCGGACGTGGCGTCCGCGCCCGTCTTGAAGAAGCGCGCCATCTCCGCGCCGGGGATGAGGTCCACCAGCGTCTGCGCGGCGGAGACCTCCACGGGCGTGGGCAGCGAGTGCAGGACGCCTTCCTCCAGGTGCTCCCGGATGGCGTTCAGCACGAGCGGGTCATTGTGGCCCAGCATGTTGGCGCCCAGGCCCCCGATGAAGTCGATGTACTCCTGGCCGTCCACGTCCTCCACCAGCGCGCCCTTGCCCTTGGCGAGGAACACGGGGAAGGCGCCCAGGGCGAACATCTCCGGGCGCTTCATCATGGACTGGGTGACGCCGGGGACCAGCCGCCGCGCCTCGGCGAGGAGCTGGTTGGAGCGGTCGAGCTTCAGCTCGCCCTGGATGGGTCGAGGCAGGGAGGGGTGCTTCTTGGAGGTGTCCATGGACGTTTCCTTCTGTGTGTCGAGACGGAGACTGCGATTCACGGGGGCGTGGGGGCCGCGTTGAGCGGGACGGCCTGGCGGCCAAAGGTCCAGAGGATGACGAGGGAGGCGGTGGTGACGCCCACGGCGAGCCACCCGGCGAGCCCGAAGCCCACCAGCTCGCCACCCGGCGCGGTGGCCAGCATCAGGCCGCTGGCCCACGCCGCGAGCCCGGAGGCCCCGTCACTGGCGGCCATGTTCATGGCCATGTAGCGCCCGCGCAGCGGCGGCGGCACCCGCGCGGAGATGAGCGCGAGGGTGGGGATGGGGCGCGTGGACGTCATCGACATGAAGAGGACGAAGACGACCATCACCACCGGCAGCGGTGAGGCGGGCAGGTGCGTGAAGCCCAGGTGCGGCACCATGGTGCCCACCAGCAGCGCACCGAGCACTCGCGCGGGGCCGAAGCGGTCTACCCAGCGGCCCACCTGACGGGCCGCGAGCAACGTGGCGGCGCCTCCGGCCAGGTACACCCAGGGCAGGTCGGTCTGCTTCAGCCCGAGGTTTCCCACCATGAAGGCGCTCAGATAGGGAATCAGCAGGAAGCTGGAGAAGGCGACGCTGAACGTCAGCAGCCAGCCCAGCGCGAAGCCCGGGGTGAAGAGCGCCGTGACGGGGGGCCGCGGGCGCTCCGAAACGGAAGTGACGTGTGCATCCATCCGCGGAAGCACGGCGAGCAGTCCGCACCACAGCAGCGCGCCGAGGATGCCAATGGCCCAGAAGGGCGCGCGCCAGCCGAGCACGTTGGCCAGGCCCAGGCTCAGGGGAACACCCGCCACCGCGGACAACCCGAGCGAGGACATCACCGTGCCAATGGCTCGTCCCCGGCGCTCACCGGGGATGGTGTCCGCGATGATGGACATGATGACGGCACCCATGAGGCCCGCGCATCCCCCCGCGATGCTTCGGGCCACCAGCAGCCACGCATGGCTCTGCGCCGCGCCGCAGGCCAGCGTGGCCGTGATGAACCCCCCCAGGATGGCCAGCAACGTGCTTCTGCGGCCGAACCTGTCGACCCACGCGAGCCCCAGCACGCCCATGGCGGCGGAGGCCAACGTGTAGGAGGACACCAACGTTCCGAACTGCGCGGCTGTCAGGTTGAACAGCCGCATGAACTCCGGACCCAGCGGCAGGACAATCATGAAGTCCAGCAGGTGGGTGAACTGCACGCCCGCCAGCAGCAGGATGAGCAGACGCTCCTGTCGCGGTGAGAACGAGGCGGTCACGAAAGGCTCCAGCAAAGGGCGGGCGTAGGCACGGTGGACTCAGGCCGCACGGGCTTCGTGCGAGCGAACCGAAGGCATGGACTCCGCGACGAGGAAGGCCAGTTGGAGGGCCTGGTCCGCGTTGAGGCGGGGGTCGCAGTGCGTGTGGTACCGGCTGGAGAGGTCGTCTTCCGTCACGGGCTGGGGCCCCCAGGCACTCGGTGACGTTCTGCCCGGTCATCTCCAGGTGCAGGCCCCCGGGGTGGACGCCCTCGGCGGCGGCGGCGTCCATGAAGCCGCACACCTCCGTGAGGATGCGGTCGAAGGCGCGCGTCTTGTAGCCGTTGCCCGCCTTGTGGGTGTTGCCATGCATCGGGTCGATGGACCAGATGACGGGGCGGCCGTCCCGGCGGGTGGCGGCCATCAGCCGGGGCAGGCGCTCCGTGACCAGCTCCGCGCCGAAGCGCCCGATGAGGGTGATTCGCCCGGGGATGCCCTGGGGGTTGAGGATGTCCATCAACCGGAGCACCTCGTCGGGCTCCATGGTGGGGCCGCACTTGATGCCAATGGGATTCTGGATGCCGCGCATGAACTCCACGTGGCCGCCGTCGAGCTGCCGGGTGCGCTCGCCAATCCACAGCATGTGCGCGGACGTGTCGTACCAGCCACTGCCGTCGGGCTCGGCGCGCGTCATGGCCTCCTCGACGTTGAGGAGCAGCGCCTCATGGCTGGTGAAGAAGTCCACGGCGTTGGCGCCCTGGCGAGGCTCCGGGCTGACGCCCAGGGCGTTCATGAACGACAGGGACTCGAGGATGCGGTCCGCCAGCAGGCGGTTGATGCCGCCCTGGGGCCAGCGGTGGGGCTCGGACAACTCCTCGTAGCCCCGCTGCGCGAAGGCGCGCAGCAGGTTCAGCGTGGCGGAGGACTGGTGATAGGCCTTGAGCAGCCGTCGCGGGTCCGGGGTCCGCGCCTGGGCGTCGAACTCCATGCCGTTGATGATGTCGCCGCGGTAGCTGGGCAGGGTGACGCCGTCCAGCGTCTCCATGGGGCTGGAGCGCGGCTTGGCGAACTGTCCGGCGATGCGGCCCACCTTCACCACCGGCCGCCCGCTGGCGAAGGTCAGCACCATGGCCATCTGGAGCAGCAGCCGGTAGGTGTCCCGGATGTTGTCGGTGGTGAACTCCTTGAAGCTCTCCGCGCAGTCACCACCTTGAAGCAGGACGGCCTTGCCCTCGGCGACCCGTGCGAGCCGCGACCGGAGCCGGCGTGTCTCCTCGGCGAAGACGAGCGGGGGCAGGCGGGACAGCTCGGCCTCGGTGTGGGCCAGGGCCTGTGCGTCCGGATAGTCCTCCGGCATGTACTTGACGGGCTTGTGCCGCCAGGAGTCTGGCGTCCAGGTTCGGTTCGTCACGGAAGGGCCGTTTCAGTGGGGAGTCGGGTTGCGGGCACGGGCGGTAGCAGGCCGCGCGCGATGCAGAAGTCGAGGTAGCGGTACAGCAGCGCACGGTTCGTGGGAGGGCAGGTGATGCCCGTTCCCTCGAGCGCTTGATGGACCCGCTCACAACGGATGGGGCCCAGACCGAACGCGGGCCCGTCCGAGCCAGAGCGCAGGTCGAAGAATGCGAGCGTGGACTGATTCTCTCCGGTGCCAGCGCGCTCGGCCACGCGGTCGCGCCACTCACCGATGGGGCAGTGCTCCACGGTGTAGCCATAGTCGCGGACCCAGGCGAACAGCTCGGGCAGCCGCACCTCGGGCGTGGGACACAGGTTGAACACGGTGGGCGGACGCGCGTCGCGCGCCATGCGGACGATGGCGCCGGCCACGTAGTCCACCGGCGTCCACACCTCGGCGACGTCGAGCTGGGGCAGCGCTCCCACCGGGATGCCGGCGAGCAGGATGCGCCACACCAGGTCCTGTGGATTGACGATGGCGCTGTCGGGCGCTCCCACCACGCGGCCCAGCCGGTACACCGATACGGGCAGCCCGCGTTCGCCGGCTTGTTCGACGAGCCGCTCGGCGATCCACTTGCTCTGCTGGTAGCCGTCGCGCAGGCCCGGGTGCGCCGGCACGAAGGCCTCTGGCACGTCGGGGCTGAGGTTGGACTGCGGCGCCACCGCGAGCGTGGACACGTAGTGGAAGGGCTTGGCGCGGACGGTGGCGGCCAGCCGCAACAGCTCGCGGGTGCCGCGCACGTTCACCGCCTGGAGGCTGCCGTACTCACGCACCACGCTGACCACCGCGGCGTTGTGGATGACGGCGTCACACTCCGAGGCGAGGCTGTGGAAACGCGCCGGGCCCAGTCCCAGCCAGGGCTGGGTGAGGTCCGAGGGCACCGCCACCACGCGCTCCGTCAGTCTCTTCGGGGCGAGCTGCTGGGACGTCAACGCGGCTTGGATGCGCTCCAGGGCGTGGGCTTCGTCGCGAGCACGGACCAGACACACCACCCGCGCGTCCGTCTGGCGCAGGAGCTGGTCGAGCAGGTGCGCCCCGACGAAGCCGGTGGAGCCGGTGAGGACCACCTGGCGCAGCCGTGGAGACTCGGTGGGCTCCACGGTGAGGCGCGGGACGACGTCCTCGGACAGCACGGCGTCGGCGAGCATGGCCTCGGTGAGACCGCCGGCCTGGGATGCGCCGTCGGTGCCTTGCTCCAGCGCCTGGGCCAGGCCCGCGGCCGTCGGATGGCGGAACACGGTGGCCACGGGAATCTCGCGGCCCAGTTCGATGCTGAGCCGGTTGGCGACCTGGATGCTCTGGAGCGACTGGCCGCCCAGGTCGAAGAAGTCGTCGGCGGCGGACGTGGTCGTCACGCCCAGCACCTCTTCCCAGACCTTGAGCACCACGCGCTCCAGGGCGGTGGTGCCCGTGGACGCGGTCGCCGTCTCCTCGGTGGGCAGCAGTCGGCGCAGCGTGGCGCGGTCCAGCTTGCCGGTGCTGGTGCGCGGCAGGCGGTCCGCGAAAAGGAGGGTGCCGGGCACCATGGGGGCGGGCAGGCTCTCCAGCAGGTGCTGTCGCAGCTCCGCCACGGTGGGCGCGGGCTGCGTGGTGACGACGTGCGCGCACAGCCGTCGCGAGCCGCTGGGGAGGATTTGCCCGACGACAGCCGCCTCGCGCACGCCCGGGTGGCGGAGGAGCGCTGTTTCGACTTCGGACGGGTCGATGCGGTGGCCGCTGATCTTGAACTCGTCGTCGACGCGGCCCAGGAACACCAACTGGCCGTCCTCGCGCAGCCGGGCCTTGTCGCCGGTGCGGTAGGCGCGCGGGCTTCCTGGCAGTGCATCGAGCGCGATGAAGCGCTTGTTCGTCAGCGCCTCGCGGCCCAGGTAGCCGCGAGCGAGCGCGCCGCCCAGCAGGAGGAGTTCGCCCTCCTCGCCGGTGGGGACGATGTGGCCCTGGGCGTCGACGAGCGCCGCGCGCACCCCTGGCAGGGGCCGACCGATGGGGACTTCCTCTCCGGAGGATGGGACGGAGTCGCCGCCGCTGAGCGTGGCGACGGTGGCCACCACCGTGGCCTCGGTGGGGCCGTAGGTGTTGAACAGCCGGACGTTGGCGCCAGCGGAGGCCCGCCAGCGGGCGACCCGTTCGGGCAGCGCGGCCTCACCGCCGATGATGACGGCGCGCAGCGAGGGCGGCAGCCGGGCCGCGCCCGTGGACACGCTGTACGCCAGCTCGTGCCAGAAGGCCGTGGGCAGGTCCAGCAGGGTGATGCCGTGGGTGGCGCAGGCTTCCAGCAGCCGGGGCACCGACTGGAGCATCTCGTCGGTTCGCAGCACCAGCGTGGCGCCGGCGCACAGGGAGACGAAGATCTCTTCCACGCTGGCGTCGAAGTGCAGCGGAGCGAACTGCAACACCCGGTCTTCGGACGTCACCTCGTAGCGGAACGTCGCGCCCGCCACGAAGTGGGCCAGGGCGTCGTGGTCGATCTGCACGCCGTTGGGCTGGCCCGTGGAGCCGGAGGTGTAGATGACGTACGCCAGGGACGCGCCCGCCTGTCTTGGCGTAGCCGCTTGTTCGGAGCCGGCGCGCCGGTGCACGGCGAGCTGGCCGGGGGCCTGCGGAGGCATGCCCGCCGTGAGGTCCTTCACGGCGCTGCTCACCGTCACGCGCGGCGCGGCGTCGTCCAGGATGGCCCGGGTCCGGGACTCGGGGCCGAAGGGGTCCACCGGGAGGTAGCCCGCACCCGCGAAGAGCACGCCCAGCGTGGCGACGATGGCGTCGATGCTCCGGGGCAGGGAAACGGCCACCAGCGTGTCGGGCTGCACGCCTTCGGTCCGTAGCCGCTCCGCGAGCGCCTGGGCGGACTGGAGCAGCGCCCCGTAGGTGAGGCGGTGCTCGCCGTGCTCCACGGCGATGGCGTCGGGCCGCGCGCGGGCCTGCTCCTTGATGAGCTCCAGCACCGGACGCGCGGGAATGGGCAGGGGGCCACCGTCCGCGAGCGACGGCTGCGCGCTCCTCCGAGCGGGGCGCACGGGCCGCTCCGGCGATGCCACCAGTGAATCCAGCAACTGGAGGAAGCCGCGCTGGTGGGCGTTCAGCACGTCGGGGCTGTAGCAGGCGGGGTTGGCGTCGAAGTCCACGCGCAGGCCGCTGCCGTCGGAGCGGGCGTACATGCCGATGGACAGGTCCTCGACGGGGCCCGCGGAGAGGTTGTGCGCGAAGGCCGGCATCCCCGCGAAGCGCAGGGCGTAGTCGAACGGCATGATGTTGACCACGGGGCCGAACAGCCGCCGCTGGCCACCCACGCGCTTCAGGTCGCGGCGAAGCTGCTCGTAGCGGTAGCGCAGGTGCGGCCGCATGGCGCGCAGCTCCGCGGCCACGTCGCGGGCCACGGCGAACAGGCTCGCGTCCGGACGCACCGGCACGCGCAGCGGCACGATGTTCATGGCCATGCACGGCACGCGCAGGGCCGCCGAGCCCAGGCGGGTCATCACAGGCAGGCCCAGCACCACTTCAGGCGCGCCGGTGTGCTGGTTCAGCCACGCCGCCGTCGCCGCCAGCACCAGGTCCGGCCATGTGAGCCCGGCCTGCTTCGCGGCGGCTTGCATGCGCTCCAGGTCCGCGGGCGACAGGTGCCGTGTCTGGCGCACGAACGTCGGGGCCATGGGCGCGGGCTCCGCGAGCGTTACCGGCGTGGGGCCGTGAGCGAAGCGCTCCACCCAGAAAGCGCGGTCCGCGCTGTGCTGTGCGCCGGCCTGGTAGGTGGCGTCCTCGTCGAGCACGGCGCGCAGGGAGCCGAAGCCGCCCGTGGCCGCCTTGCCCGTCACGCGGGCCGTGTAGAGGTCCGCCACGCGGCGGGCCACCAGTGAGAAGCCGAAGCCGTCCAGGGCGATGTGGTGGGCCCGCTGGAACCAGAAGTAGCGGTCCGGCGCGGCCTTGATGAGCGCCTCCGCGAACAACGGGCCCTGGCTCAGGTCCACCGTGCGGGTCAGGTCCTCGCGCATCCAGGCCTGCGCCGCCGCCCACGGGTCGGGCGAGGCGCTGACATCGGCGACGTGCAGGTTCCACGACGCGCGGGGCTGCACGAACTGCACGGGGCCCAGGTCGCCGGGGAAGAAGCGCGCGTGTAGCGCCTCCGCCTCGTCGATGGCCTGTCGCAGGGCGGACTCGAAGTGCTCCAGGACGAGCGGCCCGCGAATCTCGATGCATTCACCCGCGTTGTAGACGGCGCTCGCGCGGTCGAACTGCTGGCCGACCCAGATTCCGTGCTGGGCCGCGGACAGCGGCCAGCCTGCTTCGTGTGTTTCGCCCATCGCCAGGGACTCCCGTGTGTTCATGCGTCAGGGGCGCGAGCGGGCTCGCGCGCCGCGGCAGCTACGCGGCGTTCCGGGGTGCGGGCGTGGTGCCCAGGGAGAGCAGCGAGAACCAGTCGGCGAGCGTCGGCCGTTCAGCCAACTCCACGAAGGTGGTCTCCGCGCCAGCGGCCCGCCATTTCTCCACCAGCGTCATCAGCCGGATGGAGTCCAGGCCGCGCTCCAGCAGGTTGTCGTCGTCCCCCAGCGCCTCGGGCGGCTCCTGGAGCAGCTCCGCCACCGCCGCGCGCACCTCGGCACGGGTGAGCGTGTTGGACGCGCGGACGGGGCCCAGCGCCTCCAGCACCTGCTGCGTGGTGGCCGTGACGGCGCACAGCTTGGACGCATAGTTCAACGCGAGCCGGTGGTGCTCCAGGGAGAAGTCGCCCAGCGCGTCGGCGATGAGGAAGGGCCGCACGTCGCTCATGAAGGCGTCGCTGGCCGTCTGGAGGCAGCCGATGTGCGCGTAGATGCCGGAGATGAGGATCTGATCGCGGCCCAGCTTCTTCATCTGGTCCATCAGGTCCGTCTTGCGGAACGCGCTGTAGCGCCACTTGGTCAGCTGGATGTCTCCTTCGGCGGGCGTCAGCGCGTCGATGATGCGCTTCTGCTCCGTGCCGCCGTTGATGCCGCCGCCCCAGAAGTCCAGCAGCAGGCCGCGCTGCTCGGGCGTCTGGCCCCCCGGCTGGGCGGAGTACACGACGGGGATGCCCAGCGCCGTGCAGTGCTGGCGCAGCCGCGTGATGTTGGCGACCAGCTCCGTCACGGGGGGCTGGCCCGGCGTGAAGACGTCCACGAAGTAGCGCTGCATGTCGTGGATGAGCAGCACGGCGCGGCTCGGGTCAGGCGTCCAGGAGACCTTGTTCTGCGGAAGGTCGGCGACGCCGGGCATGGGATAGGGGGCGATGGCAGGGAGCGCCATGGGATGGGTCCTTTCAGCGCGTGGCGCGCGAAACCAGGGAGGAGGAGGGGGCGTTGGCGAGCACGTCGCGCAGCGCCTTCTTGCTGACCTTGCCGACGCCCGTTTTCGGAAACGCCTCGACGAACTCGACGCGGTCGGGAATCTTGAAAGCGGCCAGGCCGCGCTGGCGCAGGAAGGCCGTGAGGACATTGGGCGTCGGCGGCGTGCCACGCGCGATGACGAAGGCGCAGGTGCGCTCGCCCAGGAACGGGTCCGGAACGGCGACCACCGCGGCGTCGTGCACGTCGGGGTGGGCCAGCAGGTGGTTCTCCACCTCCTCCGCCGCGACCTTGTCGCCGCCCCGGTTGATCTGATCCTTGGCGCGGCCCTCCACCACCAGGTCGCCCTGGGGCGTCACGCGGACCACGTCACCGGTGTGGTAGAAGCCGTCCGCGGTGAAGGCCTTCGCATTGTGGGCCTCCGCCTTGTAGTAGCCGCGGATGGTGTAGGGGCCGCGCGTGAGCAACTGGCCCGTCTCGCCCGGTGCCACGTCCTCGCCGTCCTCGTCCACCACCCGGATTTCATCGTCCGGGGAGATGGGGCGGCCCTGGGTGCTGACGATGACCTCTTCCGGGTCGTCCAGGCGCGTGTAGTTGACCAGACCCTCGGCCATGCCGAACACCTGTTGAAGCGTGCAGCCCAGCGTCGGCTTCACCCGATGCGCGGCTTCGTTACTGAGGCGCGCGCCACCGACCTGGAGCACCCGCAGGCTGGCGAGCTGGTGCCGGCGCGTCTTGGCCGCGTCCATCCACACCATGGCCAGCGGAGGGACGACCGCGGTGATGGTGACGCGCTCTCGCTCGATGATCGGGAACACCGTGTCCGGGCTGGGGTTGGGCGCCAGCACCGCCGTGCCGCCCGCGTAGAAGGTCCCGAGCACGCCCGGAGAGCTGAGCGGGAAGTTGTGCGCCGCGGGCAGTGCGCACAGGTACACGCTGGACGCGTCGAGCTGGCAGATCTCCACGCTGCCGCGCAGGCTGTAGATGTAGTCGTCGTGCGTGCGCGGGATGAGCTTGGGCACGCCCGTGCTTCCGCCGGAGAGCTGGAAGAAGGCGACGTCGCTGGGAGCGGGCCCCGGCGGCAGCTCCGTGGGCGCGGCGAACAGGCTGCTCAGCGGCGTGAAGGCGCCCGCGTCACCCGCGACGATGACGTGCTTCAGCGTGGGGCAGGAGGCGCGCACCTGCTCGGCCAGCGCGCGGTAGTCGAAGCCGGCCTGCTTGTCCGCGATGACGTAGGCCACCGCCTCCGTGAAGGCGCAGAAGTAGCCAATCTCCGACGCGCGGTGCGCGGGCAGCGCGAACACCGGCAGCGCGCCCAGGCGGAAGAGGGCGAAGATGACCTCGAAGAACTCCGCAACGTTGGGCAACTGCACCACGACGCGGTCCTTCGCCTGGATGCCCAGGGCATGGAAGCCGGCGGACAGTTGGCTGACACGCGCGTCCAGCTCCGCGTAAGTGAGGCGGCGCTCACCGGCCACCAGCGCGGTCCGCTCGCCGTGGCTCCGCGCGCGCTCGTGCAGGAGCTGACCGAACGTCTCGCCGCGCCAGTAGCCAGCGGCGCGATAGCGGGCGGCGAACGCCTCCGGCCAGGTCGGGCAGCCTGACAGCACCGGGGACGTCACGACTGCACCCCGGCGCTCTGACCCAGGCCCATGGCGTGAAGCATGGTGCGGAACTTGGCCTCGGTCTCCGCCAGCTCGGACTCGGGCGTGGAGCCCACGACGATGCCGGCGCCCGCGAACAGGCGCAGGCTGCGCTCGCTGGCCTCCGCGCAGCGGATGGTCACCGCCCACTGGCCGTCACCCGTGGCGTCGCACCAGCCCACCGTGCCGGTGTAGTAGCCGCGCTCGAAGGGCTCGATGGAGCCGATGGCCTCGTGCGCCAGCCGGGTGGGGTAGCCGCACACCGCGGGTGTCGGGTGCATGGCCGCCGCCAGCGTCAGCGAGGAGATGGACGGGTCGGCCAGCTCACCGGTGATGCGGCTGGACAGGTGCCACATGGTGGCGGTGTTCACGAGCGACGGGCCGGTGGGCACGTTCAGCGTCTTGCAGTACGGCCGCAGCGCCTCCGCGACGGCGTCGATGACCACGGCGTGCTCGTGCAAGTCCTTGGGGGACTTGAGCAACGCGGCGGCGCGCTCCTGGTCCTCCAGCGGGTCGGGGCTGCGGGCGGCGGAGCCCGCAAGGGGATTGGCCACCACCTGGAAGCCGGAGCGGGACACGAGCAGCTCCGGGCTGGCGCCAATGAGCGTGCGCAGCCCCGCGCCCGGCGTGCCTTCCTGCACCGGGAGGTCGGCGGCGAAGGTGTAGCCGGACGGGTTGCGCTGGGCGAGGTTGCGCAGCAGCTTGCGCAGGTCGATGGGCGCGGAGGCGTTCAGGTGCAGCGAGCGCGACAGCACCACCTTCTGAAGCGGGCCGCTCTGCATCAGCTTCAGCGCCTGCGCGACGCCATTCAAATACGCGGCGGGCTCCGGCACGGGCTGGACGGTGTAGCTGGCGGAGAGCGGCCGCTGCACCGGGACGTCCTGGGCGAACTCCAGGGGGCCGGCGCGCTGGAGCGTCAGCGGCACCACGAGCTGTGCGGGCACCGAGCCGTCAAAGGGCACCGCGCCTACGGCCACCGGGATGTCGTGGTCCGCCTGGCGGGCTTCGTTCAGCACCGCCGTCACGCGCTCGGGGAGCCGCGCCAGGGCATCCGCGCCGCCCAGGTGCGGCACGGTGGCGAAGGTGCCACGCGCCAGCAGCGTGCGGCGGGGCGTGGCGAAGAAGAACGAAGAGCCAGCCTCGTAGCTCTCCAGCAACTGCGCGGCGAGTGTCTGCATGGGGTGTTCCTGTTCCTTCATCGCGGCGGGCGACCCGTGCCGGGAGTCGCAGGGCGGGCTTCCAGGGGATGGGAGGTGGTTGAATTGGATCCTAATAATCATTATCAACTCGTGGGCGGGCGAGGGCCATGTAGCGCCACGAGGGGCGGGGTCAGGCGTCGAGCGTCGCGCCACCGTCGACGCGAAGGTCGTGCAGGGTGATGTGGCGAGCCGCGTCCGAGACGAGGAACCGCACCGCGTTGGCGATGTCCTCGGGGGAGGCGATGCGTTGCAGGGGGATGCCCAGACGGTAGGACTCGGGCGAGCCCGCGATGACGGCCTGCGCGCCGGAGTCATCCGCCCAGAGCGCGCGCTGCATGGCGGTGTCCGTGGAGCCCGGCGACACGACGTTGCAGCGGATGCCGTGTGGGGCAAGCTCCAGGCCCAGGCACTTGGTGAACATGCTGGAGGCGGCCTTGGACGCGGCGTACGCGGCCATCTGCGTGCGAGGCACGGCGCCCGCGTTGGAGCCCACGGTGACGATGACTCCACGGCGGCGGGGCACCATGCGCCGGGCCACGGCCCTGGAGACCTGGAACACACCCAGCGCGTTGACGGAGAAGGTGAACGCCCAGTCCTCGTCGCTGTAGGTCAGGATGGGACCGGCGCGCAGCACGCCCGCCACGTTGGTGAGCACCTCGATGGGGCCCAGCTCCCGCTCCACGCGCTCCACCACCGCGTCCACCGCCGCGCCATCACTCACGCTGGCGGTGAAGGCCACCGCGCGCTGGCCCTTCTCATGAAGCTCGGCCACCAGCGCGTTCAAGCCCTCCGCGTTCGTGTCGACCGCGGCGATGAGGGCTTCTCCCGCCAGTGCACGCGCCACCGCCGCGCCAATACCTTGTGCGGCGCCTGTGACGAGCGCCACCCGGGTGGCCGTTCCCATGTGAGTGTTCCTCCTTTAGCGGGCGGAGCCCATTTGTTGAGGTCTTAAGTAGATATTGAGAATAATTCTCATTACCGAAGTGGGACGATGAGTGCCATGCGGCGGCAGGGGGTGTCAAGAAGGGAAAGGGAGGAATTGTCTGCGCCGCAAGATGCAACGGCGACGCGCCTGAAGGCCCACGGCGTGGTGTGAGTGCCGTTGAACGCCACGGCGGAGTGTTCGCTGGTGGGATCGGGTGTGCCGGATGCGGACATGTTTTGCTTCGCCGTGGCGTGCGCCTTGGCGGCGTTCCGATGCGACACTGAATGGCGTTGGAGTTGCACAGGAGTCCGGCCTTCATGTCCCCGCTTCTCCAGGACGTCCGCCTGTCCCTGCGTCGCATGCGGCGCGAGGTGACCTTCACGCTGGTCATCGTCGGCACGCTTGCGTTGGCCATTGGTGCCACGACCGCGGTCTTCAGCGCCGTGTATCAGGTGCTGCTACGGCCGTTGCCGTACCGCGCGCCGGAGCAGTTGGTGACGTTGTTCCAGTCCACGCCTCAGCGTGAGCGATTGGGCGTGTCCTTGCGGTCGCTCCACGCCTGGCGTGAGCGCTCACATGTGTTCCAGGGGCTGGACGGGCTGGTCCTCCGCGATGTCACGCTCGCGGGTGATGGAGAAGCGGAGCGGGTGCGCGTGGGCCGGGCGACCGCGGGCTTGCTGCCGCTCCTGGGGGTTCAGCCGTTGGTGGGGCACGCCTTCGGCGCGGACACGGAGGTGGCGGGCCACGACGCCGTCCTGCTCTTGTCCCACGCGCTATGGCAACGCCGCTTCGGCGGCCGTCCGGACGTGGTGGGCCAGAGGATGCTGATCGATGACCGGCTCCACACGGTGGTGGGCGTGCTGCCCGCGAGCTTCCGCTTCGCGCCGGACGTGGAGGCGTGGAAGCCGCTGGCCCTGGCCGCGGAGGAGTCGCCGGGGGGGATCTGGCTTCGCGTGGTGGGACGGCTGCGGCAAGGCGTGGCCGTGGAGCAGGCGCGCGCGGAGATGACGGCCCTGGGCGCGGCGCTGACGCGGGAGCCGGGCTTCGCGGAGGAGCCCGCGGGAGTGCGGCTGGTGCCCTTGCAGGCGCAGGTGGTGGAAGGCGCCCAGGAGCGGCTCTGGCTCCTGGCGGGCGTGGTGGCGCTGGTGCTGCTGGTGGCGTGTGCGAACGTGGCCAACCTGTTGCTGGCGAGGGCGTCCGCCCGGGAGCGTGAAGTGTCGGTGCGCTCCGCGTTGGGCGCGGGCCGGGGACGGCTGGTGCGGCAGTTCCTGGTGGAGAGCGGGATGCTCGCGCTCGCGGGTGGTGCCGCGGGGCTGGTCCTGGCGATGTGGGGCATGGACCTGCTGCGCGTGTTGCTGCCGCCCCGCGTGGTGTCTCCCGAGGCCCTGCGACTGGAGCCGCACGTCCTGGCCATCGCGTTGGGCTTGTCGCTGCTGACCAGCTTGCTCTTCGGACTCGTGCCCGCGCTGCGGGTGTCCTCGCGCGACGGCACGCGGCGCGCTGGGCGGGCTGCGTGGCGGCGTGGGGGCCACCGGTCGCGGGGGCCTGCGAGGTGTGCTGGTGGTGGCGCAGGTCGCGCTGGCGTTGATTCCGCTGGTGGGGGCCGGGCTGATGCTGCGGACCCTGCACGCCCTGAGCGTGGTGCCGCTGGGCTTCACGCCCGCGGGCGTCACTGTGGTGGACTTGTCGCTGCCCTCGACGAAGTACCAGGACGAGGCGGCTCAGCGCAGCCTGTTCTCCGCTTTGTTGGAGCGGGTGCGCGGCCTGCCGGGAGTGACGTCCGCGGGCATGTCCAGCACGGTGCCTCTGTGGGGCCGCAATGGCCTGGCGCCGGTGCTGCTGCCGGGTGAGTCCGCGTCTCAGGCGGACACCCGCGAGCTGGCCTCCTTCCGAACCACCAGTGACGGCTATTTCACCACCCTGGGAATTCCCTTGAAGGAAGGGCGCGCCATTGAATCCTCGGACGGACCGGGGACTGCGCCGGTGGTGGTCGTCAACGAGACGTTCGCCCGCCGGTACTTCCCGGGGCGGAGCGCGGTGGGCCAGCGCGTGCAACTGGTGCTGGACGGCGAGCCCTTCCGCGAAGTCGTGGGCGTGGTGGGGGATGTCCGGCACGACAGCCTCGACGCGCCTCCGGCCAGCGAGGCCTTCGTGCCCATGGGGCAGCTCTGGGGGCTGCACATGCTGCTCACCGTGCGCGCCTCGCAGGACACGGCCGCGCTGGCGCCGGTGCTGCGTGAGCAGCTCCGCCTGGTGGCGCCCGAGCTTCCACGGGCCCCGGTGCGCTCGCTGGTGGAAGTCGTGGACGCCAGCATCGCGAGCACGAAGGTGCTGGGCTCGCTGCTGGTGGCCCTGGCGGTGTTGGGGCTGGTGCTCGCGGGCGTGGGGCTCTACGGCGTGTTGGCGTATTCCGTGAGCCAGCGGACGCGGGAGCTGGGCATCCGCATCGCGCTGGGCGCCACCGAGCATCAGCTCATCTGGCGGGTGGTGGGCGAGGGGCTCCGGCTGGCCGCGGCGGGTGTCTTGCTAGGCCTCGCCGGGGCCGCCGTGCTGGCGCGGAGCCTGTCCAGCGCCCTGTATGGCGTGAGCGCGTTCGACGGCGTCACCTTCGTGGCCGTGCCCGCGCTGCTCGCCGGGGTGTCGCTGCTGGCGAGCTGGTTGCCCGCGCGCCGTGTCACCCACGTGCCACCGCACGAGGCGCTGCGTTCCGAAGGTTGAGCTGTTTGGCAGCCCTCAGTCGCCGCGAGGCCGGAACAGCAAGGGCAGCCGGGCGGGGCCGTGGACGTGGAGGGCCGGGCAGGGCTCCCATGGGGCCTCGCTCGCGAGCCGCAGGTCGTCCAACCGCTCCAGCAGCACGGAAAGGGCAACGCGGCCCTCCAGGCGCGCGAGCGGCGCGCCGATGCAGAACGCGTGGACGGCGGCGACCACCTCGCCCAGCTCCCTGTCCTTCGTCTTTCGCGCGGACCGCGGCCGGTGGGCCCAGGCGTAGTAGCCGCTGCGGGACACCTCCAACTGCGCACA
>JBKGHI010000094.1:0-28428 GCA_046520405.1 Myxococcus sp. 1LA | reverse complement strand
CGCCCGGCGCGGGCGCCTCGGAGCGGGCCGTCGCGGCGCCCGCCGGAGGCGCGGTCTTCGACGAGACGCTCGCCGGTGCCTCGCTCCCTGGCGCCCTCACCTGCGCTGGCACTCCGGCCTTGGTTCCCCCCTCTGCCGGTCGCGCCTGGACGTCTCCCACCAGGGCAAGCACGAGCAGGGGCAGGGAGCGAGCGAGGAGCATGAGGGCGGGCCTCAGCTTAGTCCGACGGGCTTGTAAGGCACGAGGCAAGCCTGCCTGCTCGCGGACCGAGCCAGGGCTGCGTCCGGAAGCAATCACCGGCATGCGGGAAACGTGGCCGCGCAAGGCGTCCTCCGGTCTACCATCCGCGCCGCTTCGGCAGGCGCACAAGGGAGTCACACGGGATGAGGGTTGGAGGGCGCGCGGCATTGTTCATGGCATTGGCACTGGCGGCGTGCCGGAGCCGCCCTGCGGACCCACCGTCGGTGGACGCGGGTCCCCCTGCGCCCGTCATCGAACGCGCGGCGGTCCCCGACTGCGAGGTGCTGCTGTCCCCGGACGACCGCGAGCTGATGCTCCCCGGCTTCACCATGAAGCAGGAGCGCGCCTGCCTCACCTGCGGTCCGCTGTGCAGCTTCCGCTCCGACGCCGAACCGGACGTCTCCGTCTCCATCACCTGGGACTGCAGCACCCGCTACGCCCAGTCCGACATCCACTCTCTGATGGCCCCGACCCTCCAGGCCGGCGGCGTGGAGGTGCCCGCCCTGGGACGTGCCGCGGTGCGGCGCGCGCCCGCCCAGGGCATGTCCCAGGTGCTCGCCTGGGATGACGACACGGACTGCGCGCTCGTCGTCACCTGGCTGGGCGGTGAGACGGAGCGGGCGGTGGAGGTGGCGCGCTCGGCGCTCATCGCCACCACCCCCGCGGCGCTCGACGCGGGGACCGCCGGGGAACAGGCCCCGGACGCCGGAGACGCCGACGCGGGCTCCCCCGCCGCGCCCTGAGGACGCTCAGGCGGGCGCCATCCCTACAGCGTGAGCAGGTACTCCACCAGGTCATCGACCTCGGCGTCGGTGAGCTGTGCCGTCACGCCGTGCTGATTCGACTCGCGGCCCTGCATCAGCCGGTCCTTCAGCGACAACGCGCTGCCGTCGTGCAGGTACGGCGCCGTACGGGCCAGCCCCAGCAGCGACGGCGTGTTGAGCCCCACCTTGCGCACCGCCGCGTTGTCCTGGAGCGTCCCCGTGGTGACGAAGGTGCCCACGTCGGCCTGGGTGTTGAGGGTGAAGTGCTCGCCGCCGTGGCAGGAGTCACACGCGGCCTTGCGGAACACGGCCTCGCCGCGCGTCTGGGCCTCGGTGAGCGCCTCGCCCTTGTGCGGGTTGTCCGGCGTGGGCAGCACGTCGATGAAGTCGGAGAGCTGCGCCACCATGACGCCGTCCAGCACCGTCCCACCCATGCGGTGACGCACGGTGGCGTCCAGGAAGTCCCGCATCGTGGAGAACTCCCCGCTCCAGTGGAACGGGCCCGTCTTCGTCATGCCGCGGCCCGCGAGGCTGGGCGTCTGGCGCGGCCCGTCCGGGAAGCCCCAGACGTGGCCGTCCTCGCGGCCGTCGGGATGGCAGCTCGCGCAGGATGCCCCCACCGACGTGCTGGCCATGCGCGAATCCAGCGCGCTGAAGAACAGCTTGCGGCCCGCCACCTCGTTGGGCGCCAGCACGTCTCCGGCGATGGGCAGCGGCGCCCCTTCCGTGCGCACGTTGGCCGTGCCCCCCGCGCCGTCGCTCACCAGCGTCGTCACCGTGTGGTCGAACGCGTTGTAGACATAGGCCCTGCGCCCATCCCGCGTCATCGCGATGCCGGTGGCCCGGAGCCCACGCGCACCAGTTGGCGCACCGTGCTGCCCAGGCCCGTCAGCAAGTCCGAGCCCGAGCGCCGCCCCGTGGGGATGATGGCGACGTTGTCCGTCTCCCGGTTCACCACGAAGGCCCACAGGCCCGTCGGGTCCACCACCGCCGCCACCGGCCCCTGGATGGGGTGCGTCGACTCCGGGCTGATGATGGTGGACGGCGGGAAGTCCGGCTCCAGTTCCGGCGGCGGCCGGCACCGGTCCAGGTCATCCACCCGCGGCGTGCCGGTGTCCGTGTCGAACGTGACGAGCCCCGGCGCCACCACGCCGCCCGTGTTGCAGGGCCCGCCGCCTCCGTAGAGCGAGCCCCCGGAGGGCGGCGTCGGCGTCCCGTCCGGAGACAGCGGGTCCTCGCGGGCCCACATCACCGTCGCCAGCGCGCGCTCGCCATCCGGCGTCACCGCGACGCTCGACATGCTGCGCGGCTGGAAGCGGATGTCCGGCGTCGGCGGCAGCGGCGTCAGCCCGTCCTGAGACGCGGTCGCACCGTCACCGGTATTGGCGCGCGCGTACAGGTCCGTCTGCTCACGCGCCATGCGGGGCCGGTCGGCGTCCGTCAGGTCCACCGAGACGAGGTCGCCCTGGCGGAAGCGGGTGATGAGCGCGCGCTTGCCGCCCTGCGCCAACGCGATGCCCCGGGGCTCATCCCCCACCGGCAGCTCCCAGCGCACCGCCAGCGAGCGCGTGTCCACCGCCATCAAGGAACCGTGGCGCGACGTCTCCCGCGAGGTGCTGTTCACCACGTACAGCGTGTCCCCCGCGGGCGACACCGACAGGCCCACGGGCTCCACGCCCACCGCGACGCGGGCCGCCTCGTTCCAGTCCCCCCGGCGGATGACGGACACGCTGCGCGAGCCCCGGTTGGAGACATACACCGTGTCATCCGGGCCCACGGCCACGCGCTCGGGGAGGAGGCCCACCTTCACCTCGCCCACCTTTTCACGACGCGCTGTGTCCACCACGGCCAGGACGCCGTTGTCGGAATCCACCACGTAGAGAAAGGCGTCATCCCGGCTGAGCGCCACCGAGCCCGACGCCTGGGTCCAGGTCGCCTGGGCATCGCGGTCTTCACACGCCGGAAGCGCGAGCATCGAGGCCACCAGCGTGGCCAGGACCTTCTTCCGTCTCATGGAGGGGTTCCTTCCTCGCGGCGGCCCGTCCCACCCATCCGCCTGGACACCGGGCAGCCACGACCTGAGCGGGGAAGAAGGCGGCCGGCCCACGTCGCACGCCTGCCCCGCAGCCACGCATGCTTGCACCAGAATCCCCCCGAAGTCGATGCCGTCCGCGACCCGAGGCGAGTGGTGGACAGTCCCCTGAATGGGATGCGTGGATGAATCGCCACGAGCGTGTAGCGCCGGGTGGGAGTAAAGGAGAGGAGCCGTGTCCCGCACTCCGCCCCGCTTCCTCAACTTCCGGCGCACGTTCGCGCTGCTCATCGTCCTGGTCGTCGTTCCGTCCGCGGGCCTGTCCGGCTTCGGGGTGGTGGCCATCATCAACGAGCGCGCCGCCGTGGAGAAACGCCTGGAGGCCGCCTGGCGCGGCACCCTGGAGTCCCTGTCGGAAGAACTGCCGCGCATCCTCGCGTCGGCGGACTTGCGGACGGTGGACGGCCAGCTCCAGTTCATCCTGCCCGACGGTCAGCCCGTCTCGGAGCCGGAGGGTTCCTTCCAGATGGAGGAAGGGCAGGTCCGCGCGCGCGACCCCCAACTGACGGAGGCGCTCAACACCGTGGTACCTGAGGCCGGCGGCCTGCCCACCGAGCCCACCGTCTTCTCCCTCACCGGCGGTGGCCGCGCGGTGCTGGTGGCCGCCGAGCGGCGCGGCAGCGTGGTGCACGGCGTACGGCTGTCGGTGGAGGCGCTGGAGGCCCTGCTGGCCGAGCGCGTGGACGCGCGCGCCGTGTCCAGCGAACCGGTGCGCTTCGCCCTGCTGCCCGTGCCCCGGGACACGTCCGAGGGCGGGTTGATGGGGCGCCTGGTCTCCGAGGTGGCGCAGGCACGCGCCAGCGCCCTGGGGCCCACGGGCCTGGCGGAGCGCGTGCTGTCCTCGCCCCTCCAGGACTTCCGGCTGGTGGTGCTGCCCACCGGCGAGGACCCGGTGGCGCGCGCGTCCACGCGCAACCGCGTGCTGTACGGCGTGCTCCTGGGCCTCTTCTACCTGACGCTCACCTTCGGCGTCGTCTACACCGGCCGCGCGCTCTACCGCGAGGCGCAGCTGTCACGCATGAAGACGGACTTCGTGTCGCTGGTGAGCCACGAGCTGCGCACGCCGCTGACGTCCATCCGCATGTTCATCGAAACGCTGGCCCTGGGCCGCCTGAAGGACCCGGCGCAGATGCAGGAGGTGCTCACCCTGCTGATGCGCGAGACGGAGCGGCTGTCCATCTTCGTCGAGCGCGTGCTGGACTGGGCGCGCATCGAAGGCGGGCGCAAGGTGTACCAGCGCGAAATCGTGGCGGTGCCGGAGCTCGTGAGCGCGGCGGTGGAGGCCTTCCGCACCCAACGCATGGAGGACGGCGTGGACCTGTCGGTGGACGTGGCGGAGGGACTGCCGCAGGTGGACGTGGACCGGGCCGCGGTGGCCGGCGCGCTGCTCAACCTGCTGCAGAACGCCTACAAGTACAGCGGACCGGAGAACCGCCGCATCACCCTGCTCGCACGGGGCGGCGGCAAGTGGGTGGACCTGTCGGTGGAGGACAACGGCGTGGGCATCGCCGCCAAGGAACGCAAGCGCATCTTCGAGCGCTTCTATCGCGTGGACAACCTGCTCACGCGCAGGACGGAAGGCAGCGGGCTGGGGCTGGCCATCGCCCGGCGCATCATCGAAACGCACGGCGGCCGCATCTCCGTGCAGAGCGAGCCCGGCAAGGGCAGCCGGTTCACCATCCATCTGCCGGCGGGGAAGGCATGAGCGACAAGACGCGGAGCATCCTGGTCGTGGAGGATGACTTGTCCATCCTCACCGGCCTGTCCATGAACCTGCGCTTCGAGGGTTACGAGGTGCTCCAGGCCCAGGATGGCCGCACCGGGCTGGCGCGCGCGCTGGACGAGTCCCCGGACCTGGTGGTGCTGGACGTCATGCTGCCGGAGCTCAACGGCTTCGAGGTCCTCAAGGAGCTGCGCCAGCGCGGCCGGGACACGCCCGTCGTCGTGTTGTCCGCCAAGGGCATGGAGACGGACAAGATTGTCGGCCTCAACCTGGGCGCGGACGACTACGTGGTGAAGCCCTTCGGCCTCCAGGAGCTGCTGGCCCGCATCAAGGCCGTGCTGCGGCGCCGCTACCCGTCCGCCGGGGCGGGCTCTCCGCCGCCGGTGACGTTCGGCGATGTGAGCGTGGACATGGCCGCTCGCACCGTGGCGCGCGCGGGCACGCCGGTGGAGCTCACCGCGCAGGAGTTCAAGCTGCTGGCGCACTTCCTGGCGCACCCGGGCCGCACCTTCACCCGCGAGGAGCTGCTGTCCGGCGCGTGGGGATACCACTACGAGGGCAGCGCCCGTACCGTGGACAACTTCATGCGCCAGCTCCGGCTGAAGTTCGAGCCGGACCCGGAAGCGCCCCGCCACTTCCTCACCGTGCGCGGGCTGGGCTACCGCTTCGAGCGCTGACGCTCAGGGCCCGGCAATGCCGATGTGACGCGAGTCCTCCAGGTCGAAGGGCTTGCCGTCGAAGCGGCCGTAGCGCTCGCGCGGCACCAGTCCCGCCGCGGTGAGCGCCGCGTCCAGTTCCTCCGGTGAGAAGTGCCGCAGCTTGAGGCGGCGGATGGGGCTGGGCCCGCCAGGCTGACGCCGCTCGCGCAGGTGCAGCGCGAACAGCGGGCGGCGGGGCTCCAGGCCGGCGCTGGGCGCCTCGTCGTCCCGGGGGAGCACCGGCTCGCGGGGCGTGTTGAGCACGTCGTAGACGAAGGAGCCGTCCGGCGCGAGGTGGTGGCGCACCGTGGCGAGCAAGGCCTCCAGGTCGTCCTTCCCCGGCATCAGCCCCAGCGCGTGTTGAGGGGCGAGCACCAACGGGAAGCGCTCGGACAGGCGCAGCGAGCGCAGGTCCGCCACCTGGAAGCGCGCCCTTCGCGAGACGTCCTCGGGCTCCGCGCTCCGCTGCTCCTCGGCGGAGCGGATCATCACCTCCGAGGGGTCCACGCCCACGGCGTCGATGCCGTGTCCCGCCAGCGCCCAGACCACCCGGCCATTGGCGGCGCCCAACACCAGCACGGGCCCGCCGTGTTCGGCGGCCTGACGTGTGTAGAACAGGAGGTCCGGCTCCTGACCGACAAGAGAAAGTGGCATCCGGCCCCGCGCGTCATGACCACCCATTCGCGGAAAGGAAGTAGCACGAATCCGCCCTTGCCCGGGACAGGCACGTACGCACTCAGGGAATCCGATTACCCACATCGTGTCCGGGGCAGGACGAAGACGCCGCGCTCCGAGGCTGCACGGGCTGGCACCGTCCTTGCGAACGAACATGGATTGAACACGACGGCCCACTTCGGGCCGAGCGGCTTTCCAGCAGGGGACGGTGACGAGATGAAGCGCGGATGGGGATGGGCGGGCGCGCTCTTCATGGCGGGCGTGGTGGGGACGACGGGCTGTGGCTCGGGAGGAGGCTCGACGGGCGCCGAGGACTTGGACGTCCCGCCCTTGGAATCCCCTCAAGGTCCGGAAGGTGATGCGGGAACTCCGGACTCGGGCACGCCGGACTCGGGGATACCGGGTGAGCCCGACGCGGGTGAACCGGATTCGGGCACGCCGGACGACGACGGCGGCACCCCGGACGATGGTGGCACACCCGACGGCGGTCCCGTGGAAGTCCCCCTGCCCACGCCTTCCGCGACGAACTGGGAGTTCTTCGGACGCGAGGCTGGCGGGCCCCGCTTCATCTACGGCGTCACCGCGGACGCGTCCGGTAACATTTGGGTGGCGGGTGGCGAAGAAGGGCTCTTCCTGATGAAGAAGGGAGAGCGCACCTTCCGGAAGTTCACCATGGCGGAAGGCCTGCGCCCGTACGGCTACATGCCGGACGGCAGCGCGCCGCCGGGGCCGAAGTACCTCAAGGTCATCTCCGTGGCGGGCGCGTGGAACGACACCGTGTTTGTCGGCTACGAGGGCATGCCGGGCGACGGCGCGCTCCACTGCGAGAACAACTGGGACGGCAACGCGCCGGACCCCGCGCGCTACAAGAGCGGTGACGCCGACCGCGTCTCGCTGCGCGCGGATGGCACGCTGGACGTCGTGCACTACGACATCTTCTCCGGGCCGAACGTCGTCGACGCCGAACGCCGGGGCCGCGAGAAGCTCTGCAACATCTGGCGCATCGCCTATGACGCGAGGACCAACAGCGTCTGGTTTGGCGCCAACCACGGCGTCGCGCGTGGTGACGCGGACTACCAGGGCGACCCGACGTGCAATGGGCAGTTCAGCTGCTGGGGCGTGGAGGAGCACTCGCACCCGGGCATCAACGCGTACATCTACACGAATCCCACGGCGGACCGGGCGCAGTACGGCGAAAACCGGAGCCTGTGGCGCGTGCAGCCCGCGTTGCTCACGGATGCGTACTGGGGCCTGGGCGTGCGTCCGGACGGAGACGTCTGGGTGGGCGGCGCCAACCGGACCACGCGTTACTTCTACGGCACTGTCGCGAACGACTTCTGGGAGGGCCAGACGCGCACGGAGTCCCGGGCTTACGCCTGGAACCGCATCGACATCTGGCCGGACGAGGTGGGCGAGGACCGCTACTCACGTCCCGAGCAGCGCACGGATGACCTGGTCTCCGGCATCGCCGTGGTGGGCACCTCCGCCTGGGTGGGCTCGTTCGGCCATGGCATCGCGGAGCTGAATGACAGCGGTCAGGTGGTGCGCAGGCTGAAGAACGAGCTGGCCGCGCCGCACGTGGCCAGCGTGGCGGCGGACCCTGCCAACGGCAGCGTCTGGGCCGGGCATAGCTGGGGCGGCGGCCTCTCCCGCGTCCGGGGTGGCTCCGTCTCCCATTACGGCCTCTCCGTGTTCGGACGTGAGCTGTCCTCCATGCGCGTGCCGGACATCCAGGTGGACCGCTCCGGCCCGCAGCGGCGCATCCTGGTCGCCTTCCAGGGCTCCACGCTGAGCGACGGCACCGTGATGCCGGGCACCATCGGCATCTACTCCGGCGACTAGCCACACCCGAGGATGGAACCGAGGCGGCCGCTTGCTTTGCTGGAAGCCGCCGCTTCCTATTTGTACCAGGGGTACGTCAGGTTCGCGGGGAGCAGGAAGCCCCAGCCCGCGTCGATGACGATGGGCGCCTGGCCGGGCTTGCCATACACCTGCACCGGTACCTGGGTGACACCCTCCTGGTACGGGTACTTCAGCGGTGTGTTTCCCTGACGGAAATGCACGTTCCGGAGCACCACGCGCTGCTGCTCCGGGCTGTACAGGGTGGCGACGAACAGGAAGTGCTCGTCGTCTCCCGGCACCCGCTTGCGGTCCACCGTCATCAGCAACGGAGTCCGTTCATCGGCTTCCACGCTTCGCACCAGCCGCCGCGTGTAGCGTGGCGCCAGCCAGAAGGCGACCAGACCGATGACAATCAGGAGGCTCCCCCAGATTGGGAGCTGGGCACTGAATGGCCATCGATACCTTCCGGAATCGAGCGCCTGCTGGAACGATGACCACCCGTAAAGCGCCGCCAACGTCCCCAGGGCCACGCTCACGCCAGCCCAGCGAACGGAACCCGCGAGGTGCTGTCGCAGCGCATCAATCAATTCGTCATGACGCCGCCGCGCCAGCTTCGCCTCGGGACGCGCTTCCGTCACCAATGGGACCTCCAGGTTCACTGCCTCGCGACCTAAGCCGCCCCGCCGCACGCCGATAGCCCTCCGGCACCCGCGCCGGACCCAGGCATGGGCTCCACGGGCCAGTGGCCTTCATGAGCCGCCGTCTGGCGATGCCGGGGCGCCCCACCCGCCTCCAGACGCCCCCCGCATGGCCGGTTGCTGGGCGGGCATCGTCCCATGGGACAGGAAGTCACCACGGAGCGAGAAGCCGTCTAGAATCCCCGCCGGCCATGCCCGCCCTGCCCCCTGCCCCCATCCCCTCTCACACCGTCATCGGCGCACGGACGCAAGGGGAACGGCTCTCCGCCCAGCTCTTCCACCTCGTTTTGCTGGACACCGAGCGCGCCGGCACCGTCTTCCCCCTGGCCAATGAAGCCCTCCGCGTGGGCAAGGCCCCGGACAATGACGTCGTCATCGACCACCCCACCGTGAGCCGCAACCACCTGGTGGTGCGCCGCCAGGGGGACCGCTTCCTCGTGCAGGACCTGGGCTCCACCAACGGCACGTTCCTCGACGGCGCCCAGGTGCGTGAGGCCTTCCTCCGCCCCGGCGCCCTGCTGGAGGTCGGCGACGTCCGGCTGCGCTTCAGCCCCCAGGTGTCCCCCGTCCAGGTGGAGCCCATCCTGGAGGACCGGCTGGGCGACCTGGTGGGCCGCAGCCTGCCCATGCGGCAGATTTTCGCGCTGCTCCAGCGCATCGCGCCCACCGACTCCACCGTGTTGCTGGTGGGTGAGACGGGCTCCGGCAAGGGCGCCGCCGCCAAGGCCACGCACAAGCTCAGCCCGCGCGCCACCGGGCCGCTGGTCGTCTTCGACTGCGCCAGCGTGTCCGACTCCCTCATCGAGAGCGAGCTGTTCGGCCACGAGAAGGGCGCCTTCACCGGCGCGGTGAGCCAGCGCATCGGCTGCCTGGAGCGCGCCAACGGCGGCACCCTCTTCCTCGACGAAATCGACGACCTCGCCCTGGACCTCCAGCCCAAGCTGCTGCGCGCCATTGAAGACCGGGAGTTCCGCCGGCTCGGCGCCTCCACGCCCATCTCCTTCGACGCGCGCATCATCGTCGCCAGCAAGAAGGACCTGTGGGCGGAGACGCAGGCGGGCCGCTTCCGCGAGGACCTCTACTTCCGCCTCTCCGTCTTCACCGTCAGCCTCCCTTCCCTGCGCGACCGCAAGGAGGACATCCCCCTGCTGGTGGACGCCTTCGCGGGTGAAGGACTGTGGCCCCGGCTGCCTGAGAAGATTCGTGAGCAGTTCACCGGGCACACGTGGCCGGGCAACGTGCGCGAATTGCGCAACGCCCTGGAGCGTGCCCGGCACATGGTGGACATCCCCGAGCTGGCCGGGGACACCCTGCTGCGCGAGTTCACCCGCGAGGCCCCCGCGGCGGCCGGAGACTCCCTGCCGGTGGAGTTCACCGGCCCCTTCAAGGTCTGCAAGGACGAGCTCATCCGCGCCTTCGAGCGCGAGTACCTGACCCGGCTCCTGGGCCGCGCCAAGGGCAACATCGCCCGCGCCGCCCGCGAGGCCGAGCTGGACCGCAAGCACCTGTACTCGCTGCTCCACAAATACGGACTCGTTCAGAGCGAGACGGACTGAGCGGCCCGCAACGTCCGGGCGCGACGGACTGGCCACCAGCGGACGGAGTGCGGAAGCGACTCGTGACAGCCCTGCGGGCCGTGGCATGTTCGCGGCGCACTGGGAGTCAAGCCTCCCTCCTCTAGGAGACGTCAAAGAATGAAGCGTCCGTCCCCCTGGCTCGCCATGTTGTTCGCCGGTTTCATGTCCATGCACGCCACTGGCTGCTTCGGTCAGTTCCAGCTCACGCAGAAGATCTGGAACTTCAACAAGAACATCTCCGGCAACAAGTTCGTGCAGTGGCTGATGTTCCTCGTGCTCACCATCATCCCCGTCTACGGGCTGGGAGCATTCATCGACGCCATCGTCATCAACAGCATCGAGTTCTGGACGGGCAGCAACCCCGTCGCCAGCGTGGACGGCGCGCCGGAGACCACCCGCATCGTCAAGCTGAGCCCCACCGATACGCTGCGCCTGTCGCGCGACGTGGAGACGGGCGTGATGCGCATGGAGCTGGAGCGCGAGGGCCAGGAGACGATGGTCCGCTACTTCGAGCCGCTCGAGGACGGCATGGTGGTCCGCGACGACGCTGGCGCCATGCTCATCCAGGCCCAGGAGGCGACGGACGGCGCGGTGGCGGTGACGGATGCCGCCGGCACCACGCTGACGGTCCACGCCCGTGACGCGCTGGCCGTGGCCCGCCGCGTGTACGAAGAGGGTGGCGCGCAGGCGCTCGCGCAGCACGCCGTGGCCCAGGCCTCCGTGTCCCAGGGTCTGGCCGCCAACACCTGCGTGGCCCGGTAACGAGGCCCGCAGCGCGCTGTTCGGAAATGTCGGGACATTCGCGGCACAAAACCCCCGACATTTCCGAACAGCAACCTCCCCGACGCGCTCCGGCCCCTCCCCTATTCGGGAGGCGTACCCTCGTCGGGAGGCGGAACACCGCCGTCGAGCAGTTGGCCCGGCTCGGGGCCAAAGCTCGCGTCCTGCGCCACCACGGCGAAGGTGCCCTCCAGGTTGCGGCCGGCGCCGTAGCCATCCCCCCGGCTGAAGGACATGGAGAAGTTCCCGCGCGTGGACTCGCCCGGGTTGCCTCCGGACTCCAGCTGCAGGTCCCCCTTGTTCACCGGCCCGAAGACGCGCGCAGGCTCGCCCGCGTTGAGGTGCACCACGGTGGCCCGCGCCTGCCCCGACGGCGTGGTGCCCGCGAGGTCCACCTTCGAGCCGGGACGCAGGTCCAACCCTTCGGTGGACACCGTGAGCCGGACGACCAGGTCCACGTCCAGGTCATTGTTCCGGTAGTAGCTGACCTGGAAGGCCTCCGCGTTGCGCCGCACCTCCACGCGGGACACCTCCAGCGGGAAGAGCTCGGACACACTGCCGCCCAGCGAGTTGTCCGCGAGGCCGCACGCGGCCAACCCCGCTCCGGCCATCAGGGCGGACAACCCCACGGCCGCCAGCGCACGGACCGCGCGGGTCATCGCTCCACCGCGAGCTTCAGCACGCCCTTGTCCTGCGCCACCACCGGCGCCCGGTACAGGACGACGCGCTTGCCATTGGACAGGTACGCCAGCTTCGGCGACCAGCCGCCGCCCGCGTCCACCAGCGTCTCCCGCCAAATGCCCTGGATGCGCGTGGAGACGACCAGCGCGTCATCGTTCGGGTTGCAGTTCGTGTCGTTGCGGCTGGGTTCCAGCGCGCAGATGTAGAAGGCGATGGATGGCTCGTGGTGGACGGGGTCGAAAGCCAGCGAGGGGTACCAGCCGCCCGTTCCGTTGTTGAACACGGGGTCCGGCATGGACCAGTCCCGCTCGGATGTGCAGGACGTCGCGGAGGCGTCAGCGCATTCCGTGTACGTCAGCGTGTTCGAGTTCCGGTTCAGCACGGCGATGCCGAATCCCTCGACCGAGTCATACGCGAGCGAGGCCCCGAGCTGTGTGTTTGGAACGACTTGCACGCGTACCGGCGGCGTCCAGGTGAGACCATCCGAGTTGCGCCGCTGGAAGTGCACATCAGCGCCGGTGGCCTGTGCGGCCTCTGGCGCCTTGTCGTGCACCAGGGCCGGCTGGGTTCCCGCCATCACCATGGAGATGTGTGCACCGTAGCCCAGCTTGTTGTCACCGGAAGACACCGCGACCCGGCGCTGCCAGTTCGTGGGACCGCCGCTGGCAACCTCCAGGTCACTGGGCCCGAAGTCCTGGTTCTGGAAGTTCCCGCTGTGAGCATCCCGATAGGCGACGATGGCCTCGCTCCCGTTGAACACGATGGCGGGATTGAGGCCGACGAGGAAACCCACGTCCGTCACGGGATTGACGGGCTGCGCCTCGTCGGATCGCCGCACAACGATGCGCTCCGTCCACGCGCCGGAGGCGCTGCGATAGGACACCGCCAGGTCACTCTGGAACCAGAACGAGGAAGGATCTTCCCGGTCGCCGCCCAGGTACGTCACCACCGGCTGACCGTCCGGTCCGAAGGCCACGGACACACCGTACACGCGCTGCACGGTGGCGATGCGCTCCGCGGCGCCGAGCTGCCCGCCGTTGAACTCGCGGTACATCAGGTCCATGTTCTCCACGTTCTCCCGCATCGTCCCGGTGCGGACGAAGTACGCCATGCCGATGCGGTCCTGCGGCCCCACGGCCATGGCGATGGAGGAGATGGGGTCGAACTGGCCTTCGCTCGGATCCACCACGAACTTCGCGAAGGGCGAGTTGTCGACCGGACCGCCGTCGGGGTTACCACCCGCGTCAGGGGGCGTCGGGTTGCCGTCCTTGCCACATCCCAGCGCGAGCACCAGGCCCAGCGCCCAGGCATGCCGTTTCATGTGCCACTCCTCGTGTGTTGTCGGCCCTGTACGTCGTGGCGGCATCCTACGTCAGCGCCGCGCGGCGGGGAGCAACCGAGCGTGTTTCATGAAGCCAGCGCGGAAGCAGCGCGTGCGCTAGGCTCGCGCGCCGTATGACACGTGCGCATTCCAACCGGGGGCGCCTGTCCCGGCGCTCCCTCATCCAACGGCTGACCTTCCTGGGCGGAGGCGTGGTGTTGCTCGGCCCCGCCTGCAAGCGCTCCTCCGAACCGCAAGAGAAAGCGCCCCCCACGGACACCGGACCGCTGGCGGCGAAGCAGGACGGCCAGGCCCCGCGCACCTTCTCCTCCTTCGAGTACGCGGTGGTGGCCGCCGCCACCGAGCGCATCCTCCCGCGCGATGAAGACCCGGGCGCCGTGGATGCGAATGTCCCCGTCTACATCGACCGCATCCTCCAGACACCCGAGCTGGAGCCCGTGAAGGACGACTTCCTCTCTGGCGTGGCGGCCCTGGAGCGCCGCGCCCAGCGCATGCACCAGAAGGGCTTCGCCGCCCTCACGGCCGAGCAGCAGGACGACCTGCTCACCCTCTTCAAGGACAGCCCGCCCCGCAGCGGCGAGGCGCACTTCTTCGAGCTGCTGACGGTGATGACGCTGGAGGGCTTCCTCGGGGACCCGTCCTACGGCGGCAACCAGGGCAAGGTGGGCTGGCGGCTGATGGGCTTCGACACCGTGGGCACCCTCGCCTCCGCGCCGCCCGAAGACTACGACGGGCCCAAGTGCCTGCGCGAATGTGGGGTCCACCGGTGAGCCTGCCCGAAGTGGACATCTGCATCATCGGCAGCGGCGCGGGCGGCGCGCCCATGGCGCTGGAGCTGGGCCGCGCGGGCTTCAAGGTGGTGCTGCTGGAGAAGGGCCCGCACTACCAGCCCAAGGACTTCATCCACGACGAAATCCTGAACAGCCGCCGGAACTTCTTCATGCCGGTGCCGTGGGAGGAGCCGCACATGGTGCGCCAGGGCGCGAAGGGCCGCTACGAAAAGACGAGCGCGGCGTGGACGGCCAACTGCGTGGGCGGTGGCACCGTCCACATGAGCGGCTTCTTCTACCGGCTCAAGCCGGTGGACTTCCGGCTGCGCTCCACGCTGGGCGCAATCCCTGGCAGCACCGTGGCGGACTGGCCCATTTCCTACGAAGAGCTGGCGCCCTTCTACGACAAGGCCGAGGCGGAGCTGGGTGTGTCCGGCGAGTCCGTCCCCCACCCCTTCGCCGAGCCACGCAAGGGCCCCTACCCGCTGCCGCCGCTGGACGTGCACCCGGTGGCGAAGGAAATCGACAAGGCGTGCGGCGCCATGGGCTGGCATTCCCTGCCCACCGCGCGCGGCATCCTCAGCAAGCCCTACCGGGGCCGGGCGCCGTGCTCGTACTGCGCGCTGTGCGGCAGCTACGGCTGTGAGACGGGCGCGAAGAGTGGCACCAACGCCAGCCTCATCCCCGCCGCCGTGGCCACGGGCAACGTGGACCTGCGCCCCGGCTGCATGGCGCGCACGGTGGAGGTGGACAAGCAGGGCCGCGCACGGAGCGTCGTCTACATCGACACGGACGGCGTGACGCGTGAGCAGCCCGCCAAAGTCATCGTCGTGTCCTGCACCGCCGTGGAGAGCGCGCGCCTGCTGCTCAACTCCACCTCCAGCCGCTTCCCCAAGGGCTTGGCCAACGGCAACGGGCTGGTGGGGCGCAACCTCACCTTCAGCTCGTTCGGCGAGTCCCATGCCACCTTCCGGCTGTCCAAGCAGTCCACCGCGCGGCCGTGGCTGAAGGACCCCTCCCCCTTCGTGAACCGCAGCCTCCAGGACTTCTACCTGATGCCGGATGCCCAGTTCGGCTTCCGCAAGGGCGGCACGCTGGGCTTCATGTGGGCACACCCCAATCCCATCCACGCGGCGGTGGGGCTCGCGGGCAAGGGGCAGACGGCCCTCTTCGGCAAGGCGCTGAAGGACAAGATGCGGGAGTACCGCGACTCGCGCATCCTCCAGTTCGAGGTGTACGCCGAGTTCCTCCCGACGGCTGGCACCTACGTCAGCGTGGAGGGCGGGGTGAAGGACCGCTACGGCATCCCCGTGGCGGCCATCACCGTGGACCGGCACCCCATGGACCTGGCGGCCACGCGCTTCCTGGTGGAGCGCGGCGAGGAGGTCCTCCTGCGGCTGGACCCGGATGACGTCCGGCGCGGCACCACCACCGGGGAGACGTCCATCCTCCAGCACGGCACCTGCCGCTTCGGCGACGACGCGGCCACGTCCGTGCTGGACCGCCACTGCCGCGCCCACGAGGTGCCCAACCTCTATGTGGTGGATGGCAGCTTCATGCCCACCGGCGGCAGCGTGCCGTCCACGCTCACCATCAGCGCCAACAGCTTCCGCGTGGCGGACCACCTGGTGCGGAAGCTGATGGGCGGACGCTAGGCGTCCGTGGCGGTCATCGCGACGGGGTGTTGTCCGTAAGGAGCCGAGGGGGCGACACCAGGGTGGGGCGTGGGCTGACAGTGTGGTGACACTCCAGGGGGTTGCACCAATATGCTCCCCTTCTTCGCCGCCCATTGGACGCTGAGTGTGCTCTTCCAGAGCCTCTTCCAGCACCGCTATGCCGCGCACCGGATGTTCACGATGACGCCGCGCGCTGAACGCGCCCTGCACCTGGGCACCGCGCTGGTGCAGGGCTCGAGCTACCTCGACCCACGCGCCTACGCCATCCTGCATCGTGAACACCATGCCTACGCGGACACTGTTCGTGACCCGCACTCTCCCGCGCACCACAAACATCTGCCGCGCATGATGTTGGAAACGGGGCGTCGCTACGGGGGCCTGCTCACGGGCACCGTCCAGGCCGAGGCGCGCTTTACGGGTGGCTACCCCCAGTGGCCCGCCGTGGACCGCTTCTTCAGCAGTTGGAGTTCACGCCTGGGGTTCGGTGCGCTCTACGCGCTCGTCTACAAGCGCTTCGCCACGCGCCGATGGCACTGGGGGCTCCTCCCCTTGCACTTCGTGATGGGGCCTGTGCATGGCGCCATCGTGAACTGGTGCGGACATCGGTACGGCTACCGCAACTTCGCGACCCGCGACCAGTCGCGCAACACGCTGCCCCTGGATGTGGTGTGCATGGGCGAGCTGTTCCAGAACAACCACCACGCCCGGCCGGCGAGCCCCGACTTCGCCGCGAAGCGCTTCGAGCTGGACCCCACCTGGCAGGTGATGCGGCTGCTCGCTCGACTGAAGCTCATCCAAGTCACGCACGCCCCGCCCTCGCATCCCGCGGCAACAGGCGAACGGCACCAACGCCCCCTACCTTTACTTACTGAGGAGTCTCGCCATGCCCTATCGCGTCACCATCGCCCCTGAACTATCGGAGGCGTACGAGCAGCTTCCTCCCACTGAGCGCCAACCCATCCAAGAGCGGTTGGACATGCTCGCCGCGGCGGCCGAGGACGCCGCTCAGTCCCCCTCCAGGGCGAGCCGCCCCCATGCGAAGGAACTCGCGGTCGTCGCTCCAGGAATTCATCGGGTCTTCCTGGGCGACCAGTGGATTGCGTACCGCGTCCAGGCCGATGCTCGCATCCTCCAGTTGCTGGACTTCGGCAGTTGGAGCATGAGCCCGCTTGCGCGCCAGGCATCACCCGCCGCGGAATGGCACGGCTCGGGACACCGTGAGGATGGCTGGGACAACGAGGGCGGCGGCAGCCCCCCATACAGCCCCTAGCGATTGCGCAGCGGCGCCACGTCCACCTTGACGATGTAGCGCGCCTGCATGTCGGACTCGAACTCGATGAGGTGGTCGCCCACGCCGGTGAGCTCCGCCTCCTCGAAGAAGGAGCCCTGCCGCTCCATCAGGTCCAATACCGCGCGGCCTTCCGTGGCGCGGCGGATGCGCGCCCGACAGCCCTCTTCGTGGAACTGCACCACGGTCTCACTTCCCGCCGCGGTGACGTCCTCCAGGAAGAAGCTGACCTTCACCGTGGAGGCCTCCTTCAACTGGACGATGAGCTGCTGTCGGCCAGGGAAGCGTCCTTCCGAATAACTTTCCGAGCCGAGAATACAGCCCGCCACGCGGTCGCACACAGGCCAGGCCGCACCGCAGGTGTCCTGCACACGCGCGCCGATGAAGTCCTCGCGCGTGCCGTCGCAGGCACCCCAAAGCGACGCGAAAAGCAGCACCGCTGCTGCCTGGGCCTTGCGACCAAACACTGTTACAACCGGCGTCATCTTCAGACCCTCATGCGAGGCGTGTATGTCCATGCGACTGCGTACCCGTTGGCTCCCCTTCATCTTCTTCGCCCTGGCTGGCTGTGGGAATGAGACGGAGCTTCCCCAGGCGCCTACCCTCTTCATCGACCGCGCGGCGCTGACGTTCAACCGCGAGTTCGAACACGGCACCTACGTCGGGCAGACGACCTTCAACTCGCTGGCCATCCAGAACCGCGGCCTGGACCCGCTGGACATCACCGCCATCACCCTGTCCGCCCCGGGCGTCTTCACCCTCCAGCTCCCGGAAGGCTTCACCCCGGGCACGCCGCTGCGCCTGGAGACGTATGAGCGCGCCTTCCTCACGGTGGCCTTCCGGCCCGCCGACGACACGGAATACGAGGGCACGGTGACCATCGAATCCAACGCCGCCAACGCCCCCCAGCAGGTCATCACCCTCAACGGCCTGGGTGTGGCGCCCTGAGGTTCCCTGCGTGACGCGCGGGAGCCGCAAGCTCCCGCGCGCCGCCTCCCGCCTCACGGCTGGTAGGTGAAGTTGCAGCCCCCGGCGTAGTTCTGGATGACGCCGCCATCCTCATCCGGCGTCGTCCCGCCGTCGGTGACGACCGGACACGACACCGTCGTCCCGCCGTCCACCGGGTAGCTCTGGGGATAGTCCCCGTGGCCGGTGCGCAGCGTGTAGTCCACCCGATCGTAGTCCAGCCGCTCCGACGCCGTCACGTCCACGCGCAGGGTGCCGCCGCGGATGAAGCGCCGCTCCAGGCAGCCGCAGGCATAGGGCGCCAGGGTGACGACGGTGGAGTTGGGCCGGTCCTCCAACTGGTAGAGCGGCTGCAGGCTGCTGGTACCCGCGTTGGCCGGCGTGTGCCAGGCCCGCAGCGCGTCCGAGCGATAGCCCAGCGTCAGCGGCCCCCGGTTGCCCGTGCGCACCGGCACGCAGCTCCCGCTGCCGGCGTCCGGCGCATCCGCGTCACAGAAGGTGAGGTCCAACGCGAGGCCGTGCGGCGTGCCACCGTCGGCCAGCTTCTGCACCTCCCACTGGAGCAGCCACGTCCGGTCCTCCGGCGGCGGCACCGTGGGCAGGTCGAACACATACGAGTCCACGTCCGAGGGCACGGCGTCGTAGTCCAGCGGCCCGCGCACGCCCAGGCCGTTCACGCGGTCCGTGCCGTTGCGCAGCCGGCCGTGGCCGTGTGAGAGCTGGCCGGAGACGGAGAACTCCGCCGTGTCCGGCGGTGACGGGAAGGCCGTGGTGGACGCCATCGTCCGCTGGACGGGGGCCTCGGCGCCGTTGACGTAGCGCGACAGCTCGTCCGCGTCCTCCGCGTCCCAGCTCACCTCCAGGCGGTAGTCCCGGTCGTCGACCCACGAGCCGTTGTCCTGCACTAGGAAGTAGTACGTCACCGCGGCGGTGTTCGCCGGAACGGGAATCACGCCCCGGAAGTTGCTCAGCCCGGTGAAGCGCGCGTTGCCCACGGCCTCCTCACGCGACGAGTGCACGCACATGGGCGCGGGCAGGTCCGTGCGGCGGCAGAAGCGATCCACCAAGCCCCGGGCGTCGGGGTTCTCCGAGAAGTCGCGCGGGCAGACAGCGGCGTTGGTGGCGCATTGCTCCCGCGCCACGTCCAGGTTGCCGCCGGGGGGGACCAGGGTGAACACGTGCACCACGCGCGACGGGGTCACCGGCAGCGCGGGGAAGCGGCCGCCGGTGTCCAGCGGCGTCAGCCGGTAGCGCAGCAGCGAGGACGAGCCGAAGGCCGGCAGACGCACCGCGTACCAGTCCTGGTCGGAGATGTAGCCCAGGCGGCCGGTAAGGGAGACGGAGGAGCCGGTAGCGCCGGGCGTGGCGGCGCTCAGGTTGCGCGTGGTGGCACGCTGCGCCCGGTCGTTATCGGGCACCATCGGGCGCTGCGGGTCCGGCCGGTCCTGCGGGTCCTCCTCCTCCAGCACGCGCACTTCCACCTCGTAGGGCTGCGTGAGGTCGCCCTGGGCGGTGTCCCGGTCGTTGATGCCGCGGTAGCCCTTCACCACCAGCGTCCAGCGGCCCGCGTGCCCCACCTGGATTTTGCGCGCGGTGGCCAGCTCGCCGCCGCGCACCTGGGGCAGCACGGCGCCTTCGTCCTCCTTCTCCGTGAAGCCGGGGCGCCACAGCTCGTAGGACAGGCGCCAGTTGGGCACGAAGTCCAGGTTGGGCGCGGTGACGTGCACGTAGGCAATCTTCCCCGCCTCCAGGTCGAAGGCGTAGTGGTCCACGTCGTTGTCCGTGGCCAGGTAGCCAGCGGAGGCGCCCATCAGCATCTCCCCCGACTGCGTCAGCACCAGCGGCGTGGCCGTCTCATGCGTGTCGTTGGGCTCCTGCTCGTCCGGGTTCTGGTCGATGCGCACCGTCAACCGGTACTTGTTGCGCGCGTCGAAGTTGGGCCGCGACGGCACGTCCGGCGCGTCCTGCACCAGCACGAGCAGCGTCTGGTTCTCCAGCCCGTCGCGCAGCGGCAGCACGATGTCCACCGGGCGCGGCGCGCCCTGGGCGTGCTTGTCCTCCTTCTTCGCCAGCGCGCCCTCCTTCCCATCCGGCAGCGGCCCCAGGATGGTGACGGACAGGTTCACCGCGGTGCTGGACGCCAGGTACGCGCCGTTGACGTTCAGCAGCGTGCGGGCGTTGGTGCCGGGCGGCAGGACGATGCGGTACCAGTCCTGGTCCCCGGCGCGCGGCTCGCTGTCCAGCGCCAGGAAGCGCTCCAGCGGCTCACCCGGCTTGAGCTCGCACTCGGCCCGAGTCAGCGCCTCCTCGCGCGAGTTGCAGAGGTCCTCCACCACGGGAGTCCCCGCGTCCGGTGACTCGCCGCCTCCGGACGAACAGGCGGCGAGAACGAGCAGCGTGAGCGGCAGCAGTCGGACAGAGGTGGGCATGGCGTCGGTTCTCAAGGCGTCGGGGGCACGTCGTCGGGGCGGCCGGGGCAGCCGTCGACGAACTGCTCGGGCTCCACGCGGATGACGCCGTCAGCGGGCGACTTGATGCCGCCCACCGGGTAGCGCACGTCATTCACGCGGAAGGTGCGGATGAGGGTCCGGGCGGTGGGGTCGTCTCCGGGCACCATGGCCACGGACATGGCGATGTCGTTGAAGCCAGCCCCGCGCTGCACCACGCCCGCGTCGTCCGCGGACGCCATCGTGGGGGCCAGCAGGACGTTCTCCACGCGGAAGCGGTAGCACTGGCGGCCCAGGTTGTCCGGCGCGCGTCCGCCTCGAAGGCGTAGCGGTAGCCCGTCACCGACAGGTCCGCGGTGTCCACCACCAGCGGCCGGGTGTGCATCCGCAGCTCCATGCGGTTCGTCAGCCCGTCGTTGTCCGGGTCCTCGTCCAAGTCGTTGCTGGCGCCCTGCGTGCCGCCCAGCCACTCCATGCCGTCCGGCACGCCGTCCCGGTCGCTGTCCGCCAGCGTCGCGTTGGTGCCCACGAACTGCTCATCGCAGTCCAGCAGGCCGTCACAGTCGGAGTCCACGCCGCGCAGCGCCGGCGGGCAGCCGCGGTCCAGCCCGCCACCGTCCGGCAGGGCCTCCTGCGTGGGGTTGAAGTCCACGCCCCGGTCACGGAAGTACACCTCCACGCCGTCGCTGAAGCCGTCCCCGTCCGTGTCCACCTTGTGCGGGTCCGTGCCCAGCTCCAGCTCGCGCGCGTCCGTCAGGCCGTCACCGTCCGAGTCCGCCTCGTCCACCGGGCTGCCCGGCGGCGCGGAGAAGTTGAAGGCCACCATCTCCTTCAGGATGAACGCGCGCCGCACCTGCCCGAAGGTGAAGTCCAGGAAGTTGATGGGCTCGTTGTTGCGGAAGTCGCGGAAGTTGCCGCCGCCCAGCGTGGCCATCTGCTCCAGCCGGTCCGCGTTCTGGTTGATGATGAGCAGCGGGCAGCCCCCGTCGCCGGACAAGTCACACACCGAGGACACCGGCTGCGTGGGGTTGAAGACGTGCACGGTGTTGACGCGCACGTCCTCCACCAAATCCCGAAGCTGGCGGATGCGCACCACCGCGTCGCCGCGGAGCAGCTCGTCATCCTGGTCGTTGGTGGGCTTGCCGTCCGACAGGAAGATGACGGAGTAGCGCGCCTGCGCCAACGCCTGCGCGCCGCCCGGGTCCAACCGGCTGCGCGCGATGTCCGTGTTGATGAGCGAGTAGATGTCCGACAGCGGCTTGACGAAGTCCGTCGAGTCCCGATTCGGCGAGGTGTCGGGGTTGCGGAAGGTGAGCAGTTGCTCGGAGAGGCGGCGCAGCGCGGCGTCGTCCATGGAGGACACCTGCACGAAGCCGTCCTGGGGCGGGGTGCCCGGCTGCTGCGTGAGGAAGGCCGTGGTGCTGCCCGCGAAGAGCATCACCGCCAGGTACACCTCCGGGTCCCTGGGCAGGTTCTGGATGAGCTCCACCAGCGCGGTGGCGCGCGCGCCGTCCGGGTCACTCACCCGCATGGACTGCGAGGCGTCCATGGCGACCACCAGCTTGATGGGCCGCACCACCTCGTTGCTGCCCACGGTGCAGAAGCGGCCTTCCAACGTCACCGCCCTGTCCACCGGCACGTCCGTGTCACGGCGAGGGTCGTACAGATAGGAATCCGTACACGCCACCACCAGCACCACGGCCACCAGGGCGCCCGCCAGCACTCGTGCGACGTGGCTCACGGAGTGGCGCTCCCCGAGGGCGGGATTCCGACGCAGTCGTTCTGGTTGTTCCACGGGTTGCTCAAGGTGTCGGGCCGGCGGAAGTCACCGTCCTCGAAGGCCAGCTCCGGCCCCAGCGGGACGCGCACGCTAGGCGGCGCGTACTGCGCCCAGGCGCAGGCGGTGCGCCACACGCCGTAGTCGGTGCTCACGCCACTCTCCGGCGCCTCCGCGAACCACACCTTGAAGAGGTTGTAGCCCTGCTTCACGCCCGAACGGTCCGGCGGTGTGACGAGCTGCAGGTTGGAGATGGTGAAGTCGTAGCAGAGGCTGCCGTCGGGACGGACCTCGGCGATGCGCGTCTCGTACTGGTAGCCGAAGCGCTCGTGGAAGGCCTTGTCGCGGCGCGTGGGGTCGCTGCCCGCGCGCAGTTCCTGGGCATCCGGGATGCCGTCGCCGTCCGTGTCCAGGCCCGCCACGCTGTTCTCCAGCGGGTTGAGGCCCCAGCGCGCTTCCAGGCCGTCCGGCACGCCGTCGCCGTCGCTGTCCACGATGCCGGAGCGCGTGCGCAGGTAGTCCTCGGCGAACTGCGACAGGCCGTCACCGTCCGTGTCGCGGCAGACGCAGTTGGGCGTCAGCGGCGAGGCCGGGTTGCAGCCGCGCGCGTCCAGATGGTTGGCGGCGCGGAAGCCCTGGTCCTCGCGGCGGTACTCGAAGCCGTCGTCCAGGCAGTCACCGTCGCTGTCCACGACGAAGGGGTTGGTCTTCAGCGTGAAGCCGTTGTCGATGGAGTCCGGCACCCCGTCCCCGTCGCTGTCCAGCACGCGGCCGGTGTCGCCCGGCGCGGAGCTGAGCGACTCCACCATCAACGTCTTCATCACGTTGCGCGAGGCGAACGAGGAGTAGTCCAGCGCGCCCAGGCCCAGGTTGGAGATTTCGCCCGTGTCGTTGAACTCCTGGTACACGCCGTTGCCCATGTCCGCGAAGCGCCGCAGCAGCCACGCGGCGATCTTCTTCGCGGCCTCCGGGTAGCGCGCCTGCTCCACGCCCGGGTACACGCCGTAGATGTCCTGGCAGATGGGGCCGCACGCCCGCACCGCCTCCTGGTTGAAGAGCAGCACCGTGTGCATGCGCAAATCGCCCACGTTGTACTGGTCCTTCAGCTCCATCAGCCGGCGCACGTAGCTGAACAACTGGTAGTTCTGGTTGCGGTCCGTCCCCACCTCGAAGCCGTCAATCTGGTCCGTGGTGTTGGTGAGGTTGCAGAAGTCGGTCAGCGAGTCCGCCCACGTCAGGTCCGGGTTGTCCGGGTCCGCGAAGACGCTGAGGTTGTCGTTGGCCGAGCAGCGCGGATACGGCGTGCCGTCGGTGAGGAACACGACGACGTAGCGGGTGCGCGGCAACAGCTCCGGGTTGGACTGCGACACCGCGTTGATGTCGCTGGAGATGAGGCTGTACGCGTAGGACAGCGCGCCCTGGTAGTCGGTGCCCTTGCCCAGCTGGCTCTGGAGGCCCTCGATGTAGCTGTCGATGTTGTTGTCCGGCCGGGCGAAGCGGTCTCCCGTCGTGGCGGGCGGCCAGACGTTGCGCACGTTCGTCTCGAAGGGGGCCACGGACACCTGCACGTTGCCGCCCTGCGCATTCACTTCCCGGAACTGCTGCACCAGCCGCTTGAGGGCGCGCACGCGCGCGGGCTCGGTGACGCCCTCCGGGATGATGTCCAGAATCTCCCGGCGCTGGCAGAAGCCGCTGTCGAGCTGCGCGCCCGGCGGGTCGGACACGCACATGCTGCCCGACTCGTCGATGACCACCACCACCTTGACCGGGAAGCCGGAGGGGTTGGGCGGGCGCGTGCACACCCGCCCCTGGAGCGTCAGCCGGTCATCCAGGTTGGACAGCGCGTCCACGCGCGACTCGAGCATGGCGTCCGAACAGGACCAAAGGCCCGAGGCCAGGAGGCCCGCAGCGAGCAGCGAGGTACGAACGAAGCGGCGCATGCGGAAGGGACCTCCTGGCGGGGGGACGGCGAGGTTACTGCTGGGGACGGCGGCGGCGCATCAGCACGCTGAGCAGCGCGGCGCCCAGGGCGGTGGCGCTGAAGCCGGCGGGCACGGAGCTGCAGTTGTTGCCATCCTCCGAGTCATCCCCCACGAGCACCGTGAGGGTGGAGGTGGACACGCGCTGGTCGGGGAAGACGCGGTCGGAGAAGGCGAGGCGCGCCGTGACCTGAATCTGGTACTCGCCCTTCTTGTCCGGGACGAAGGTGGGCACGCTGCCGTCGACGTACATGTACTGCCAGTCGCGGCTCAGCGTCACCGCGCCCTGCGGGCGCTCCACCACCGCCGTGGAGCCGGAGGGACGCTTCACCACCGCCCACTCATACTCCATGGCCGCGCCGTTGCGGTTGGCGAACAGCGGCGGGCGGATGGTGATGCCGGCCTTGTCGGTGCGGAACAGGCCACCAGCGCTGACGGTGAAGGGCGCCTTCGGGTCCAGGCAGTCGTCGGGACGCTCGGGGTTCGTCACCAGGCAGTAGCGCGTGTCGCACGCATCGCCGATGCCGTCGCGGTCGTCGTCGCGCTGGTCGCGGTTCTCCACTGCGGGGCAGTTGTCCTGCGTGTTGAGGACGCTGTCTCCGTCGATGTCGGAGTCGCACGCGTCGCCCACGCCATCACCGTCCGTGTCGCGCTGGTCGGGGTTGGGCACGCCGGGGCAGTTGTCGCTGCTGTCGGAGATGTTGTCGCCGTCCGCGTCCACGCGGCACACGGTGACGTCCTCCGGAAGCGTCTGGTCCGGGTTGTAGACGCGGGGGCAGTTGTCGTCACCGTCCAGCACGCCGTCGCCGTCGTCGTCCAGGTCGCAGACGTCGCCCAGGCCGTCCTCGTCCAGGTCGGACTGGTCCGTGTTGGGCACCAGCGGGCAGTTGTCGTCCGCGTTGTCGACGCCGTCGTTGTCCTGGTCCGGGTCGCAGTCGTCGCCGATGCCGTCACCATCCGCGTCACGCTGCTGGAAGTTGGAGAGCGAGGCGCAGTTGTCGCAGGCGTTGCCCACGTCGTCGCCGTCGTCGTCCGCCTGGTCCCGGTTGGAGACGAAGGGGCAGTTGTCCCGGTCATCCGCGCGGCCGTCGCCGTCCGCGTCATCCGTGTACGACAGCGTGTCGCCGTCGTCCGTGTAGTTCACCCACACGCTGCCGCCCGCGCCGCAACCACACCCGCCGCCCACCTCCAGCGGCATGCCACACCGATCACCCAAACACTCCGGGTTGTCGGGGTTGTTGTTGGACTGGGCCAGCGCCCCCGCGGGGGAGAGGACGAGGAAGGCCCCCAGCGTGAGGGCCGAAGCGAAACGAGCGCGTGTCATGGTGACTCCTTTCAACACCGGACGCCTAGCAAGGAACGATCCGTACCAGACACTTGGGAGAAACCCTGGAATGTCAGTGGGTTGGGCACGAATGGGGACGCGTCGAACAAAGAGTGTGGGGGGGACTCCTCATTGGGGTCGAGGGGTAGACCCCACACCCATGGAGGGCTTCACGTCCCGGTGATGAAGGTGTCGGGCTCCAGGGGAATGATGCCCGCCGGCAGGCGACCCCCCTCTTCGCTGTAGTTGATGTCCTGGATGAGGAGCGAGCCGATGCCCGCGCCCCGGGGATCATTGTCCCGGCCGGCCTGGAGGTAGAGGTACACCTCGTTGGTGCCCGCCTTGATGACCTCGCCCGGGATGAAGGGGTGCGGGCGCTCGCGGGTGGGGACGACGGTGACGTTCTCCACACGCACCTGGTAGCAGGTGCGGCCATCCGCGGTGGGCGTGGTCTCCACCAGCTCGTAGCCGTAGCCGCGCTCGCGGTGGAAGTCGAGGTCGGCGCTGAGCGGGTCGCCGTGCGCCTCCACCTCCGCCACGTTGGTGATGCCGTCGCGGTCCGAGTCCAGCAGGTCCTCGGGGATGAGCGGGTTTGTCATGGCCAGCGCCTCCACCAGGTCCGGCAGCGCGTCACCATCCGTGTCGCCGATGCAGGCGTTGGTGCCGAGCACCCGCTCCTCGCAGGTGTTGAGGCGGTCGCCGTCCTCGTCCAGGGACACGTTGCAGCCGTTGATGATGTCCGGCTCGAGCGGGTTCAGGCCCATGCGGACCTCGACGCCGTCCATCAGCCCGTCCTGGTCGGTGTCCTGGCGCGTGGGGTCGGTGCCCATCAGCTCCTCGTCCACGTCGGGCAGGCCGTCTCCGTCGCTGTCGATGAGCACCTGACCGGCGCGCACCACCACGTTGCGGTTGTAGGCGAAGAAGCGCTTGAGCTTGAGGGTGCTGGTGCGGGCCGCGTACTGGATGTTGGTGAGGGTGCCGGACAGGCCCGCCGCGTCCGTCTCCAGCGGCTCGGTGCCACCCGCGGCGGCGATGGCGGCCACGTGCTGGCGGGTGACCAGGTCCGGCGTCTCGCCGCGCACGTAGATGGGCTGCACCACCACCTCACCCGCGCCGAACTGCGAGGCCAGCGCCTTGATTTCGCCGGTGATGGCCGTGAGCTCGCACTGGCTGCACGCCGTGGTGTTGCCCAGCGCGCTGCACCGGGAGTCGAGTCCCACGTTGAAGGCTGGGTTGGCGCAGCTCGTGTCCTGGCTGCGCACCATGACGACGATGACGTAGCGCGTGCGGGCCACCTCGCCGCGGCAGGACGTCTGCATGTCGCCCGACAGCAGCGTCTTGGCCAGCCGCAGGGCGGCGCGGACGCTCACGGGGCCGGACTCCTGATAGGTGGCGTAGCGCGGCAGCGCGGCCTGGAAGTCGGAGGCGTCGGAGAAGCTGCCCAGCAGGCCGGTGGCCACCGTGTGGTACGCCACGAGGCTGAACTGGACGAAGGGGCCGGAGAAGCGGCTGGAGAGCGTGGACAGCGCCTCGGTGGTGTAGCCCACCACCTCGCGCTCGACGCCCTGGCCACCCTGGAGCGCGAAAATCACCTTGGTGGGGAACGCCTCGCCGCCCGCGAGTGGCATGCAGACGGTGCCGGAGAAGCTGGCGCGGTCCTTCCCGCCGGGGCCACGCCCGTTGAGCGCGTAGAGGCCCGCGTCGGAACACGACAGCAACAGCACGGGAATGAGCCAGACGGACCGCGTGAGGGCGCGCATCAGTCCGATTCTACACCTTAGGCCCCGGTGACAACGCAAGCGCTCGTGACACGAAGCCCGCAAGCGCCGGGCAAGTGGCACAGCACGGACCAAGAATTCAGCCCCCCGTGGAACGGGCGCTGATGCACCCGGAGGGCCCGTGAACCTCGGCGCCCTGAGGGTACGGGCAGTCAGGTGACGGGTATGCCACGCCGGATGGACAGACGCGCGAGGTGTGGCGGTACACGGTGATACATCGCGGCTGAAGCAGGCCGGACGAGGCTGTCCGTCGATGGCCTAAAGCGTGAGCAGGAACGCCAGCAGGTCGTCACGCTCCTCCGGCGTGAGCGCGCTGGCGTGGCCATGCTGGGGACCGGACGTCTCCAGCAGCGCGCGCAGCGCGAAGCGCGACTCCACCACGAGCCGGCCATCCTTCACCCCATAGCCCGCGGTGGCGCTCGTCAGCAGGGGCCACACGTCCCACGTCCCCACCAAGGAGGGGGTCGCCGCGCCAGGCGCCAGGTCCTGCTGCTCCAGCCGCAGCGGCAGCGCCACCGGCGTCCCGACCTCCAGGTACCGGCCCCGCGTCTCCATGTCCTGGTCCAGCGTGTAGAGCGGCGCCGGGTGACACGTCACACAGGTGCCCTTGCCCTCGAACAGCGCGCGCCCCCGCGCAGGGCGCCCCACCCTCCCATCCGGCAGGGTCACCGTCTCCAGAGGCGCGCCGTCCCCGCCCCGGAAGGGATTGGGCGGCGTGACGATGAGCGCGTTGAACAGGGCCAGCGCCTCGACTTCCGAGGGCGACGGGTCCGGGTTGTGGAAGCGGTTGCGCGCCCCCACGAAGCGCACCGTATCCACGAGGCTGACGTGACTGGCGGGGGTGAAGTACGGCGGCGTGTCACGGCTGCCTCGCAGCGTCGTGGAGCGGTAGATGCGGTTGGGCTGCGTCTTCTCATAGAAGACGCCCCCCGTATGGCCCTCGATGTGGCAGCCGTCACAGGTGATGCCCGTGCGCCCCAGGTCCGCGTAGTAGAGGACCTGCCCCAGCCGCCGCTTGGCCTGCGCGCGCGACGTCTCCACCGGAAGCTGGCGCACCACCCGCGCCCGGCCCGCCTTCGCCTCGCGCACGTCCACCACCGCCACCGTCCGGGTGAAGCGATTGAGCACGTAGAGCGTGCGCCCATCGGGAGACAGCGCCAACGCGCTCGGCCCTGAATGGAGCTCCTCGCCCGCCCTGCCCCGAACCTCGAAGTCCTCCGCTGGCCGGATGCGCGGCGTGCCCTCGGGCGGCGTCACCGCCACCTCCTGGAGCACCGCGCGCCGCGCCTCGGAATCCCCCGCCACGAGCG
>JBKGHI010000093.1:0-28609 GCA_046520405.1 Myxococcus sp. 1LA | reverse complement strand
GGGTGCGCGCGCGCTGAGCGCGCATCGGCCCGCGGCCGGCGCTGGGGCTGATCGCCGGAGGGCTCGCCGCCTGCATGCTGGCGGTGGTGCTGGTGCCTCGCATGCGCGCGGCGGACCCGAGCACCCCATCCGGCCCGTCAGCCCCCTGGACAGGTGAGAAGGGACGCGTGGCGCGGATCGCCCTGGAGCTGTCCGTGGTGGCACGCGACAGCGCCGGAGCGCTGCGGCGCCTGGACCCGGGCAGCCCGGTGCAGGACACCGACGTGCTGCTCCTGCGCTACCACGCCACCGAGGCGGGCACCGCCCTGCTCTTCGAGCAGCGTCACGGCGAGGCGCCGGTGCTCCTGGGCCAGTTTCCGCTGGTGGCGGGCACCCATGATCTGCAGGGCCCCCAGGGGCTGGCGGGCGTGAGTCTGGCGGGCGAGGCCGGTCCGGTGACGCTGTGGCTGGTGGGCTCCGCCGGAGCGCAGCCCGACGCGGACGTGGCGAGGGAACTGTTGGAGGGCCAAAACGCGGCCGGCGCGCCTGGCGCCCTGGCCGTCATTCGGTTCGACGTGAGCGTGCGAAGCGGCCAGAATCGTCCCTGAACGGTTCCTCGTGAGGCGACTCCTTCCCATCCTGCTGGCCTGTCTGGCCGCGTGCGCCACGTCCTCCTCCGGGGAGAAGGGCGGGCTGGTGCCGCTCACGCTCGACGAGGCGTCGCTGTCCACCGCCTACAAGCCGCGCCGGATGGCCCTGCTGGTGGGCATCTCCTCGTTCGACGACCCGCGCTGGCAGGGGCTGCGCTACACCGGCAAGGACGCGCGGGACTTGGGCGCCGCCCTGAAGGACCCCGCGCGCGGCCACTTCGACCAGGTGCGCGTGCTCACGCGCCGGGAGGAGACGACGCGCGCGGCCATCCTCGCGGCGCTCCGGCAGCTCCAGAAGGAAGCGAACCGGCCGGATGACGTCGTCATCGTCTACTTCTCCGCGCACGGCACGCTGGCGCGCGACGCGCAAGGCGAGCTGCGGCGCTACCTGGTCACCCGCGACGCGTCGTACCGGAACATCCCCCAGACGGCGCTCAGCATGGACGCGCTGAAGGCGGAGTTCGACGGGCTGGCCAGCCGCCGTCGCATGCTGGTGCTGGCCACGTGTCACAGCGGCAGCGGCAAGTCCCTGCTGCCCAAGGAGTTGAAGGCGGAGCTGGAGGGCATCAAGTCCGGCTTCTACGCCCGGCCGCTGGAGGAGTCGTCGCGCGCGTCCATGGTGTTCGCCGCCTGCGACTGGGGTGAGACGGCGCGCGAGGACGAGGGCCTGCGCAACGACATCTACACGCACTTCCTCATCGACGGCTTGAGCGGCGCGGCGGACCGCAACGGTGACGGCGCCGTCACGGCCACCGAGGCCCACGACCACGCCCGCCGCCGCACCTTCGCCTTCACCGAGGGACGCCAGCGGCCGTCAGCGGAAATCCTGGAGGTGGGCGCGGACCCGGTGGTGCTCTCCGGCAGCATCACCCGCACCGGCCGCCCCGAGCTGTTCTCCTACAACCCGCGCCTGGACGGCTTCACGCTCAAGGTGGACGGCGAGGCGCGCACGGACCTGCCCGGCGGCGCCGCGGTGACGCCCGGCAAGCGGACGGTGGAGCTGACCAAGGGCGACTCCGTGCTCATGCGCCGCGACGTGGAGGTGGGCCAGGGAGACCGGCTGCCCCTGGAGCGGCTGCTGGCGGAAGCCTTCCCGCGGCGCTCGCTGTCGCTGCTGGGTGGGATGTTCTCCTTCGCGGACGCGCGCAGCCGCACCGAACTGCTGCCCGTGTCGCCCGAGGTGGCGCTGTCACTGCGGCTGGAGGACAAACCCCTTCAGGATTTCGGACTCCTGTTCGACGTGGCCTTCAGCACCGGGCAGCGACATCTGCGCCTGACACCGGGGAGCGAGGTGCCCTTCCGCTACACCACGGTCTCCGCGGGCGCGGCCCTGCCCTACCTGTGGCGATGGGAGCGGCTGACGTTGTTCGCGGGTCCCCGTGTGGCCGGCCTGTACCTCAGGCGGTCTTTTGACGTAGAGGCCGCCGCGGCGGGGCAACGGTTCTTCACCGTCAGCCCCGGCGTGGTGGGCGGAATCGTGTGGCGCGTGGGTGAGCGGCTGGAGCTGATGTCGCAGGCGCAGCTCATGTTGACGTATGTCGTTGTAGACGGGCAGGGGCAGGCCGTAGGTTTCACGGGTGGCTGGGCCGGCGCGGGATATCGCTTCTGATGCGCTCGACGTTTCACATCGCGGTGACCACCCTCCTGGCGTGGGTCGCGGCGGGCTGCGGCAACCTGGAGAACGCTCCCTTCCTGGTGGGCACCGTTCACGGTCAGCTCACGGAGAGCGACCCCGCGGTGGCCATGGTGTCGCTGGTGGACCAGCCCGGCGTGAGCAGCCATGTGGACGCGGACGGACACTTCACGCTGAAGGGTGTCCCGTCGGGTCCGGCCGAGCTCTTCATCGTCGCCACCCCTGAGAAGGCCGCGCGCATCCAGGTGCAGGTGCCGGGAGGCCAGTCCATCCGGGTGCAGCCGGTGGCCCCCACACCCGCGGGCTTCTTCGACCTGCGGGTGAAGACGACCAACGGGTTCCGGCTGTCCGCCGCGGAGGTCTCCGTGGAGGGCACCCCCTTCCAGCGGCTCCTGCTGGATGCGCGAGGACGCCTGCGCGTGGGGCCGCTGCCGGATGGCTGCTACGCGGTGACGGTGACGGCCATCGGGTTTCCGCACACCCAGACCGAGGCTTGCGCGGGCCCGGGGGAGCGCAAGGAGCTCAAGGTCGACCTGGAGGTGGACGAGTCGGTCATCGAGCAGGGCTGCCAGGAGGTCGGCTGCGAGGAAGGCCTGCTGTGCGCGCCGAACAAGAAGTGCCTGGAGTGCTTCGCCAACGGGCACTGCGGCGAGGGGCTGACCTGCAAGGGCAACCGCTGCGAGGGCCCCGGCCCCCTGTGCGCGCCCTGCACGGGCGACTGGCAATGCGCCTCCGGCACCCACTGCGAGGAGCTGCCCGAGGGGAACGCGGCGTGTGTGGCCCCCTGCAACCACGACGACGATGACCACCCCACGGCCCATGCGCCTTCGGACGATGACTGCGCGACGCAGTGCGCTCCGGGCTTCACCTGCCAGTCCGACCGCTGCCTGCCGGATGCCGCGAACTTCGCGGGCTGCCACGCCCTGCGCCGGATGGACGCGCTCTGCGCCAACGATGCGAGCTGCCACGAACTGGGACTGCTCAACGGGCGCTGCGTCAGCGGGGCCTGCACGGTGCCCTGCACCACGGACCGCGACTGCCCAGACCACCGGCGGTGCGTGACATCATCGGTGGGCAACGTCTGCCAGATTGGGCCGTGACACCGTGGCACGCCACCAGGGCACCTCTCGGCTTCGCCTCGTCCTGGTCAGCCTGATTGCTTTCGCCACGGGGGGCTGCGAACCCGACGCTCGCGCGCCGTCGACCACGCCCAACAGCCCACCCCGGCTCGACGTCTCCCCCCCCCTGGACGGCCCCCCGCTGCGCGTGGGTCAGGCCGTGGAGTTCGTGGCCACCGTCGAGGACGCGGAGGAAGGCGCCGCGCTGAGCGCCAACGTGCTGTGGGTGTCCTCCATCGAAGGCCAGCTCGCTCGCGGCGCACGAGCCACCCTCGCCTTCCAGGAGCCGGGGGAGCAGCGGTTGACGGCCTCGGTGATGGACTCTGGAGGGCTGGCCGCGAGCGCGTCACTGCACCTGAACGTCCTCGCGCGCGGCGCCCCGGTGGCCACCGTGGTGCATCCCACGCCAGGAAGCACCTTCAACCTCGGTGAGGTGCTGGGCCTGGAGTGCATGGCCCTGACGGAGCATGGCGTGCGGCTCCGAGGGCGCGCGGTGCAATGGACGTCCGTGCTGTCCGGGCCGCTGCCCACGGGCGACGTGGTGCGCGCGACGTTGTCCGTGGCCGGCGAGGACACCCTCCGCTGCACGGCGACGGACCCGGACACGGACGTCTCCGCCGCCGCTGCCGTGCGCGTCACCGTGCGCGGCACGCGCGCGCCCACCGTCCGCATCCTCCGGCCCGACCCCGCGGAAATCTTCGTGAAGCACGGCGAGGCCCCGCCCCACGGCGCCACCGTCCGCTTTTCAGCCACGGCCCAGGACTTCCACGCCGAGGGCGGCGCCGGAAACCTGGACGCCGCGGTGGAGTGGCTCCTGGCCCCCGCGGGGCGCCCGTTGGGCCAAGGCCCGGCGCTGGAGCACACCTTCACCACGCCCGGCGTCTACACGGTGATGGCGCGGGCGGTGGATGGGCGCGGCAACGCCGCGTCGGACAGCGTGCGGGTGCGGCTGGTCACCAACCTGCCGCCCTGGTGCGAGCTGGAGTTCCCCACCAGCGGGCATCCACGCTTGCTGCTGAGCGTCCCCACCCGGCTGCGGGCCCGCTGCGTGGACCCGGAGACGGCGCAGACGGTGGCGCCCATCTGGTCCACCAGCGCCGAGCTCACGCCCCTGGGCACGGGAGAAGTCGTGAGCGCGGTGTTGTCCGTGGCCGGCGCCCAGGTGCTGTCCGCGTGCGCCGTGGACCCCGAGGACGCCGAGCTGCGAGGCTGCGTGGAGCGGCCGGTGCGCGCCATCGTCAACACCGCGCCCACGGGCTGCGCCATCCAGGCGCCCCTGCCAGACGCGGTGGTGAACGCGGGCGTGCCGCTGGCGCTCATGGGCTCGGCGTCGGACGCGGAGGACACCCGCCCGGGCCTGCGCTACACGTGGGTGTCGTCGCGGGATGGCGCGCTGGCGCAGGGCCCGAGCACGCACACCGTCCGCCTGTCCACGCCCGGCCATCACGTGCTGACGCTCACCGCGACGGACCCGTGGGGACTGGCGTGCGCGGCGACCGTGGCCATCACCGTGAATGGCGCCCCGGGCGTGCGCGTGGAAGGCGCCCTCCAGGGGCTGCTGGATTGCAGCAAGGAGCCGTGCCAGGCGGGACAGCCCGTGCTCCTCACCGGCTTCGCCAGGCCCGTGGCCCCGCAGGGCCACATCGCGGAGCTGGCGTGGTTGGACAACCTGGCCGGGAGCCTGCTGTCCGTCATGCTGCCGCTGCCCACCGCCACGCTCCCCTTCCCTCAAGCCGGGCGACACACGACGGTGATGACCGCCATCGACCAGGACGGCGCGCGGGCCCGGGCATCGATGTCCTTCACGGTGCTGCCCCTGGGGCGCTCGCGGTTGCTCGAAAACGTCCCCAACGCCCAGCAGCCCGTGGTGGCCATGGCCCTCACGCCGGGCGGGCTCCGCTATGCCGATGGCGAGTCCCCGAGGGTGTACGGCGTCCATTCCGAGACGCCCACGCTGGAGGTGGGTGCCCCGGCGCTGTCACTCCATGCGCCACGCGGTGGAAGTGGAGACGTGCTCTTCGTGGGCACCCAGGGTGGCGGCGTGCTCCGGTGCGTCCAGCGCAGGTGCGAGCGGTACATCGGCGCCATGCTGGGTCCCACGGACGCGGCGGTGACGGCGGTGACGGCATGGGATGCGCTGGACGTGCTGCTGCTGGGCACCCGCCGGGGCATGGTCCTCACCCGCGCGAGCGACCCGGCCTCCGGAGGCGCGCCGGCACCGTGGGCGGACGTCGCATGCTGGAGGGGCGCGAGGTGCGGCAGCTCGTCATCGCCCCGGGCTCCACCGCGGAGCGCGTGACGGCCTGGGCAGCCACGTCCGGCGGCCTGGCGGAAATCACCATCTGGGGGGAGGACGACTTCGAGCCGGGGCTCGCCGAAGTCACCGTGAAGCTCCACACGCCACCGGACATTCCGGATGACGACGTCCTGTCGGTGGCCGTGGGGCCGGAGGGACAAGTCTTCGTGGGCACACGGAAGGGCTTCAGCGCGCTGGGACAGCCCGGCCCCGCGCTCCGGAACGCCCCCTGGGGACTGATGGACGAGGAGATTCGCGTGCTCCACTTCGAACGGCAGGCCGTGGACGCCAGCACCCGGGACATCCTCTGGGCCGGCACGAAGAGCGGGCTCGTCCGTTATGACGTGACGGCCGACATCGCCACCCACTTCGGGCCCGAAGAAGGGCTGCCGGACCCGGACGTGAGCGCCCTGCTCGTGGCCTCGGACGACGTGCGCTACGTGGGCACGGCGCGGGGGCTGGTGACGTACCCCTGGCATTGAGTTGAGCGCCCGGACAGCGGGCGCTCAATCCCGGGCGGCGTCCTCCGGGAGGAGCACCAGACCGTCGCGTCCGAAGCGCGTCACCGTCGCGCGCAGTTCGGCGTCCGCCATGCCCGTGGCCGCCACCACGGCTTCCAGGGCGAGACCCTCCACCGCCATCTTCAGCACCAGCAGCGCGGGCGGCGTGGCGGCCATGTAGAACGTCTTCAACCGCTCCGGATGGCGCCACAGCAGCGCCAGCTCCGCGCCTGGCTCGGGGGGATTGGGGGCGCCCCGGGCCCGCACGAAGGCGCACAGCCGGAACTCGTGCTCCAGCACCACCAAGGTGGGGTTGGCCGTCAGCCGCTCCACCCGCTTGGGGGCGGGCGCCTCGGAGGCGAACACCGCGAAGTCGGTCCACTCGAAGCGGGCCAGCGCGGGAACGAAGGCCGGCAACGACCGCGCGGCCACCGCATCCGCGAGGAACACGGGGAAGCCTTCGCACAGGTGGTTGAGCTCATGGTGCCGCGCGGGCCGGGTCCGCGTGAAGCCCGCCACCAGCGCGTCCCAGGCGTCTTGCGCCACCGCCTGCCGCGTCAGCGGGAACACCTTCTCCAAAGCCGCGCGCACATGGCCGAGCACGAAGTCGCCGTAGAGCGACACCCGTTCGCGTGGCGCATCCCAGCCCGGATGTCTCGCATACAGCGCCGTCAGTGACTCCGAGCCGGGCTCGGTGAGATAGGCCCCCATGCTGTCGAAGAAGTCGCGCAGGGAGGGCTTCATCGCGACGCGGCCTCCCGCAGCGCCACGCGCGCCACGTCCGCCTCGTCCAGCACCGCGTCCAACGAGGGAATGTCCTGGTCCCACTCGATGAGCGTCGCCACCGGGCCGGTGCGCGCCAGCACGTAGCGGTAGAGCGACCACACGTCGTCACAGACGCGGTCGCCGTGCGTGTCCACGATGACGTCCGGGTAGCGCGTGTGGCCCGCCAGGAGAATCTGCACCACGCGCTCCAGCGGCAGTGCGTCCACGAAGGCTCGCGCGTCGTAGCCATGGTTGAGCGCGTTGACGTAGACGTTGTTCACGTCCAGCAGCAGCCCACAGTCGGACTGCTCCACCACGTGGCGGAGGAAGTCCGCTTCCGGGAGCGTGCCGCCGGGCATCCGCGCGTAGTAGCTGGGATTCTCCAGCAGGAAGGGACGGCCCACCCGGTCCATGACTTCACGCACGCGAGGCACCACGTGCTCCACCGCGGCCTCGCTGAAGGGCAGCGGCAGCAGGTCATGCAGGTACACGCCGTCCAGCCGCGAATAGCAGAGGTGGTCCGAGAAGAACGGCGCGTCCACCCGCTTCACCAGCGCCGCCAGGCCGCGGACATAGTCGTCATCCAGCGCGTCCGGCCCTCCGATGTTCAACCCGACGCCGTGGGGCAGCACGGGCCACCGCTCCGCGCATGAATCCAGTGCGCGCTGCGAGCGCCCGCCCAGCGACAGGAAGTTCTCCGGAATGATCTCCACCCAGTCGAGCGCCCGCTCGGTCCGTGGAAGCTCCGCGTAGAAGCTCCTGCGCAGACCGATGCCCGCGCCCAGCGGCTTCAACCCATGTCGCTGTGCGTACGTCACCACGGCGCCAACCCGCTCCATGCGAGGGGAACGGCCCGGGCGGCGGAAGATTCCTCCAGCCGCCCGGAGCCTGGGGACAGCGGAACTACTCCTTCTTCTGGCCGCTGCACGAGCCCGCACCGCACGAGCCGGCGCCACAGCTGCCCTCGGCGCCCTTCTCCTCGGTGGCGGCGGGAGCGGCCTCCTGGCCCTCCTGCGTCTCCGTCGCACCGCTGCTCTCGGCGCCCGTCTCCTCCGCCGTGGCGGGCTCCATCTCAGCCGACTTCTTGGTCGCGCAACCGGTGGCCAGCGCGGCCAGGGACAGGGTGCCAACAACCGCTGCAAGCGCCTTGACGTTCATGGCTTGGAACTTCCTTTCGTACTGCGTGGGGGGTTGTGCGGAGGTCGTGGGTGCATTCAGGGTGTTTCGCCGTGGCTGCGCCGACCGACCACCGAATCACGCAACAGACTGTCTCTGGCGGGTACCAGCGAGACGCCGTTGGGTCCATCCTGGACACCCAGCGCTTCTAGCAGACCGGCCTGTTCCGCAAAAGCAGGCCGCGCCAAGTGCCGCTCCAGCAGAGCATTGAACAGCGGCTGTCCCGCCACCGCGTCCACCGCGGCGCCGAAGGCTCCGAAGGTCGAGGAACTCCCGCGCGTCGCGAGCCACTCCAACACGTCATCCAAGCTTCGCGTGTTTCCAGTGATACGGCGCAATTCCACATCGAGATGCAACGCGAAGAGCGCTCCCGTCCAATAGACAGCGAGCGAGAAAGCGTCTTGAGACACCTCGCGCATGGTGCGCGTGTCATTGCCCTCGCGGCCCCGCGCGAAGCCGCCCAGCAGCTCCTCCCACGCGCGTTGCGGCGACTGCCGTCCGGAACGGGCGCGCGCGACCTCCGTGTAGTAGGTGGCCAAACCTTCCGACAGCCAGGGCACGCGCGGCACGAAGACAGGGTGAGTCAGGTGCAGCATCTCGTGCAGCGCCACCCAGTCCCGCTGGAAGTCCTCGGCCCGCGCGTCCTGGCCCACGCTGATGGAGATGCTGGGCGGCGAGCTCCACCGCACCATGCCGAAGACGCTGGGCCCCGAGTGTCCTGGTGCGGGGATGACGCGCACGGTGATGCGCGGATGCGGGAAGGCACGCCGCACGGTGCGGACCTCCTCCGCGGCCTTGCCCAGCCAGGTGCACACCGCCGCGTCACTCAGGTGCGTGAAGTGCCCCAGGATGGCCACGTCCAGCACCGCGTCCGGAAGGCGCACCTGACACCGCCGTCCGCCGAAGCCGTGGAAGCCCGAGTCCACCAGGTCCTCGCCCCGGAGCCGGTACACGCCATTCTCCCCGGGTTGCCACGGCAGCAACGCGTCGGTGCCCGCAACCGACAACTCCACGCGCATGCCCGGCGTCACCACGCGTGGGCGGATGAGGTACGCCCGGCCCGCGACGTGCCGCGCATCCCCGTCCCCGAAGCCCTGGAAGAAATCCGGACCGTGCTCCCGGATGACGGCGTCCAGCGCGTACCGGTAGCGCAGGAAGCGCGTGTCCCGAGGCAACAGGACACGTCCGTCCGCCACGGACAACCTCCGGACCGTCCCGTCCTCCCGGAATGCGGACACCGATGACACGGCGCCCGGCTGACTGAAGAGGAACTCGCGCGGCGCGCCTCGCACCAGCACCACCTCCACGTCCACCGCGTGCTCGGGCTCGCGAACGTAGGTGAGGTTGTAGCGCAGCGCCGCGGCGTCCTCCGCGGGACGCTCCTGACGCACGGGCGCATGACAGGACAGCAGCGTCACGCCCAGCAGGAGGATGGCGGCGGCTCGGACACGCGCGAACAGCGGCGCCCTGCCCCACCTCCACGGCCGTCCTTGCCCACCGTCCATACGCGGCGAAGGTTCGCCCATGCCGCGCCGGAGGTGAACAGCGGAGGAACGGTCCGGAGACGCGGGCGAACACCTGGCGGACGCCAACGCACACTCCGTGGCACGGCGGGGCAGGAAGCCCACCGGGCTCAGCGGGCCTCCTTCCCGACGGCGCCGCCGCCGGACCGCCCTCATTGCCCGCCAGCAGGAAGGTCCTGGCGGCCTCCAGGATTTCGTCGGAGAGCGGCAGGGGCTTCGTCGCCCGGGCCAGCGTCATGGCGCCAAACAGCAACGCCAGCGTCGCCAGCGCGCGCTTGCGGTCGGTGACGGCGCCCTCCCCCGGCACGCGGGAGCCCATCTCCGCGACCAGTGACTCCAGCCCCTCGGCGAAGGCCTCCCGCGCCTCGGGCGTGCCGCGCGTCAGGTCCGACAGCACCGACGGCAGGATGCAGCCCGTCTCCATGTTGTCCCGGACGTGGTGGTTGAGGTAGCGGCGCGCGAAGTGGCTGAGCCACTCACCCCCCCGCAGCTCCTCCAGTCCCCCGAGCCACCGCGCGTGCTGGCGCTGGAAGAACGCCCGCACGGACTCGACGAGCAGCACATCCTTCGAGTCGAAGTGCGCGTAGAAGCCGCCCACCGTCAGCCCCGCCGCGCGCATCACGCGCTCCACGCTGGCACCGGCGAAGCCCTCCTTCCGGAACAGCGACTCCGCCGCCACCAGGATGCGCTCCCGCGTGGCCTGCTTGTGCTCGGGTGTGTACCGCATCGCTCGGTCGTCTCCTATTCGCGGCCTCCCGCTTTGGGCGGCCGGAAAAGCATGCACGTCGTCGTGCCGTGGGCATACAGCTTCCCGTCGGCATCCGTCAGCCTCGCCTGCGCGGTGGCCGTGCGAGCCCCCACGTGAACCACCTCCCCGGTACAGGTCAGCCGGCCGGTGTCCTGGGTGATGGCGCGCACCATGTTCACATGCAGCTCCAGCGTGGTGTAGCCCGTGCCCGCCGGCAGCGTGGAGTGCACCGCGCACCCCAGCGCGGAATCCATCACCGTCGCGGCCAGCCCGCCGTGCACGGTGCCAATGGGGTTGTAGTGGTACTCCGCCGGCTGAACCTCGAACACCGCGCGCCCTTCCGACACCTCCACCGGCGCGAAGCCCAGCACCGCCGCGATGGGCGCCCCTGGCACGTCGCCCCGAACGATGGCGCGCAGGTACTCCAACCCGGACAGCGACTTCGCCGCGGCCACGCCATCCCGGGTGTCCTGCCACGTCACGGTCCGGGTCCGCGCTCCGCTCGCTTCCTCACGCATCGACACTCCTTCACGAAGAGATGATGACCGTCATCCCAAATTCAGGGACTTCATATCGGGGAAGAGACTTGGTTGCCCATTTCAGATGATGACAATAATCCTATCCAGGAAACAACGCGAGCGGGAGCCATGAGGCGGCGGGCCGGGCCCTGGCCCCGCGCGACGCGTCCAGGGAGCGGTCCATGCAGAAGCGGCGGATTGCAGTGACGGGGTTGGGGCTCATCAGTCCTTGCGGCACGGGGGTGGAGAAGAGCTGGGAGGCGCTGGTGCGAGGGCAGAGCGGCGTGGGGCCCATCACCCTCTTCGACGCGAGCGCGCTCGACTGCCGCTTCGCGGGCGAGGTGAAGGACTTCCGGCCAGAGGACTCCATCGACCGGCGCGAGCTGCGCAGGATGGACCGCTTCGCGCAGTTCGCGGTGGTGGCGGCGGACATGGCCCTGGCGGACTCGGGCCTGAAAATCACCCCGGAGAACGCGGAGCGTGTCGCGGCCGTCATCGGTTCGGGCATTGGCGGCATCACCAGCATGGAGGAGACCTTCCGCCGCGCGATGGAGAAGGGCCCGGACCGCATCAGCCCTTTCTTCATCCTCCAGATGATCATCAACCTGGCGCCTGGCTACGTGTCCGTGCGCCACGGCATCAAGGGTCCGACCTGGTCCACCAACTCCGCGTGCTCCACCAGCGCCCATGCCATTGGCGAGGCCATGCGCGGCATCCAGCGCGGCGACTTCGACGTGGCCGTGGCGGGTGGCGCCGAGGCCCCCATCTCCCTGCTGGGCGTGGGCGGCTTCGCGGCCATGAAGGCCTTGTCCACGCGCAATGACGCGCCACAGGCCGCCAGCCGCCCCTTCGACGTGGACCGGGACGGCTTCGTGCTCGCGGAGGGCGCCGGCATGCTCGTACTAGAGGCCTGGGAGCATGCCGAGGCCCGCGGCGCGCGCATCCTCGCGGAGGTCGCCGGTTACGGCGCCAGCTCCGACGCACACCACGTCACCCAGCCCGCACCAGGCCACGAAGGCGCCCAACGCAGCATGCGCGCCGCCCTGGCTGACGCGGCGCTCACCCCCGCCGACATCGGCTACATCAACGCCCATGGCACCTCGACGGACATCGGCGACGTGCTGGAGATGGAGGGCATTGCCCGTGTCTTCGGGGACGCCGCGCGCTCGGTCGCCATCTCCTCGACCAAGTCGATGACGGGCCACATGAACGGCGCGGCCGGAGCCGCGGAGGCCGTCATCAGCGTGCTGGCCCTCACCCGCGGCGTGCTGCCGCCCACCATCAACCTGGAGCGGCAGGATCCCCGCATTCACCTGGACTGCGTGCCCAACACCGCCCGCCCCGCACGGGTGGACGCCGTGATGAGCAACTCGTTCGGCTTCGGAGGCACCAACGTGTCCCTCGTCTTCCGCCGCAGATCACCCAATGGGTCCGACACAGGCCTGTAAATCCGCGCTTCCGATTTTACCGGCGTGTCACGAGAGGATGCCGCAATGCATCAGTAAATGCTTGACAAGGCCCGGGCATGGGCCGGGCGGAAGGTCGCCGCCATGCCCGAAAACGAAGTGATTTCATGATGTTGGAATCACTCCTGCCCTCGTTTCCGACTCCAGTCCAGCCGGTCCGTCGCCGGGCCGACAGGGGTCCCCAGGGCCGAAAACGATCATTGCAAATCGGTAAATCGATTTGCAGAGTGGGTGAAGAGCCCCAGGCGCGCGCGGCCATTCGCGATCGCCGTGGGCGTCATCGCACCCGGCCATGAACGACAACGCACTGAACGCCAACGTGGGCCTGAAGCTTCGGGGACTGCGCCTCGCCCGGAACATCAAGCAAGCGGACGCAGCCAAGGACCTGGGCGTTTCCCCGGCGTACCTGAACCTGATTGAAAAGGGCAAGCGGGTGATGCCCTTCCCCCTGCTCTGGAAGGCCCTGCGCTACTTCGACCAGGACCCCGAGCAGTTCATGTCCACGCTGGGCGAAGGCCGCGTGGACGAGGCGCTCGCGAAGCTCCTGGACGAGCCGCTCCTCAAGAGCCTGGACATCGACCCGGAGTCGCTCCAGTCCCTCTCCGCGGAGCCGAAGCTCGCGGGCACGGTGGCGGCGCTCTTCAACCTCTACAAGAACACCCGCACGCAGTTGGAGAACGTGCTGGCGCAGCTCAACGTCGAGGAGCGCACGCGCGCCCAGGGCGGGCTGGGGGGGAACGGCGCCGCGCCCGGAGTGCGCTTCGACTACTCGCCCTTCGACGAGGTCAGCGACTTCCTGGAGAAGCACCGCAACTACTTCCCGGAGCTGGAGGAGCAGGCGGACGCGCTGCGCCGCGACGTGCGCCTGGAGCGGCAGCTCACCAGCGGTCAGCTCATCCGGCTGTTGGAGGAGCGCTTCGGCTACCGCGTCCTCTTCGACGACCCGTCCCCCACCGGCTCGTCGGTGGTGCGGCGCCTGGACCCGGAGGAGCGGACGCTGACGCTGTCACCCTTCCTCACCGAACAGCCGCTGAAGTTCCAGATTGCCGCGTCCATTGGCCTGCTGGTGATGGACCGCGAGAAGCTGCTGGAGCGCGTGCTGGACGCGGGCCGCATGCGCCACGGCGAGACGCAGCGGCTCATCAAGGTGAACCTGGCCAACTACTTCGCCGGCGCGCTGATGCTGCCCTACGGGGACTTCTTCAAGGAGGTGCAGCGCACGCGCTACGACGTGGAGCTGCTCTCCAGCATCTTCGGCTCCACCTACGAGACGGTGCCCACCGCCTGTGCAACCTGTCGGACCCGAAGCGTCCCGGGATTCCGTTCCACTTCCTGCGCGCGGACATCGCCGGCAACATCTCCAAGCGCTACAGCGGCACCGGCATCCGCTTCGCCACCGGCGGCGGCAGCTGCGCCAAGTGGGCCGTGCACCTGGCCTTCCTCAACCCGTCCCAGCTGACGCGGCAGTACTCCATCATGCCGGACGGCACCGCCTACTTCTGCTTCGCCAAGGTGCAGCTCCAGCCGATTGAAGGCTCCATCGTCAAGGGCACCGCGTACTCCATTGGCCTGGGGACCCACGCGGAGAACGCCAAGTACCTGGCCTACGGCCTGCCCACGACGGACCTGCGCAAGGACGCGATTCCCTCCGGCATCTCCTGCCGCTTCTGCGAGCGCACCGACTGCAACCAGCGCGCGGCGGCCAGCTACCGCTTCGCCTTCGCCTTCGACGAGTACACGAAGAAGGACTGCTTCTTCTCCCCCATCCTGGTCCACGAGAAGGCCGACAAGGCGGAGAAGGACCGGCACCCGGGCGCCCACGCCCTGCACCCGGGCCACGGCAACGGGACTGACGGGAGCGAGAAGGACGATTCGTTGGACAAGACCTCCCGCCGCCGCAAGGGTGGCGACGCCTGAGGCCCCCCATGCACCACCCGCCCGAAGACACCCAACGCACCCACATCCTCGACGCCATCCAGAAGCAGAAGAACGCGCTGGCGCCGCTGCGCATCACCGGCTCGCCCACCGAGGTGGGACAGGGACTGGTGAACCTGGCCGAGCTGCACGGACTCCTGGAGGACCACGCCGCCAGCCGGCAGTTCTACGAGGAGGCGCTCGAGAAGTTCCAGGAGGCCAAATCCAAGCCCGGCCAGGCGCAGGCCCTGATGGGCCTGGGCATCGTGAAGGCGAACTTCGAGGATCACCGCGGCGCCATCGAGCAGATTGCCCGCGCCGCCATGCTCTTCAACGAGTCCAAGGACCGTGAGGGCGAGGCCCTGGCCCGCGCCTGCATCGGCGAGTCCCTGCGCTCGCTGGGGCAACCAGAGGCCGCCGAGGAGAAGTACCAGGAGGCGCTCATCCTGCTGCGACAGACGCGCAACACGGAGCGGGTGGCGCGGCTGCTCATCGACATTGGCGACATCCGGATGGAGAAGGGCGAATACGAGCCCGCCCGGAAGCGCTTCCTGGAGGCCGTGCCGCTCCTGGAGCAGGGCGAGGACCCGGAGGCGCTCGCGCTGGGCCACCTGCTGCTGGGTGAATCCGAGGGACTGCTCGGCAACCACGACGGCGCGCGCCCGCACCTGCTCCGCGCGGTGGAGCTGTACCTGGAGCTGCACGACCACGCGTATGAAGCCCGCGCCCGGTGGGATTTGGGCCTGTCCTGCTACTACCAGCAGGACTACGCGGCGGCCCGGAAGCAGTTCGAGACGCTGATTCCGCTCTACGAGGATTTGAAGCAGACGGGTGAGTTGGCCAAGGTGCAGAACATCCTGGCCCACTTCACCGCGCGCGGCGTGTGAGCGCCCTTCCCGGACAGGCGGAGAGCGCCAGCACACGCGCTCTTCCCTAGGCTTGGATGCCAGTCCCCACGGCGATGGCGAGCAGGCCCAGCACGCCCGCGGCCATCGCCATGTAGCGCCACTCACCGCGCAGTCCCAGCAACGTGCCCGCCACCGCGAGCCGCGCCACGGGCGTCACCAGCAGCAGCGACGCGGCGCCCTTACGCAATAAGTCGATGGTGACGTGCACGCGCTCGGATTGCGGGAGCGCTTCCAGTCCCAGCGACAGGACGAACATGCCGCCGCTGACCACCGCGCCCGCGCGCAGCACCCGCGCAATCCACCGGTCCCCCACCACCGCGCGCTCACGGTGGTGAGGATGCGCCTGCTCCGCCGCCCCCGCGTCCGGTTGCGCAAGGGGCGCTCCGTCCATGGGGGTGGTCAACGACGCCGCCCCTCCTGTGACTGCCACGTTGCGCGCGACGGCGTCAGGCTCCGCCGTCACCGCTGAAACGGAAGCGCGGACCGCTCGCGCTTCCTCGGGCTCACTCACTTCAGGATGCTCGGCCACAATCCCTCCCCTCCCTTCCACAGCATCTGTGCCGCGACCACCAGCAACACCAACGCGAACAAGCGCTTCAGCACCGCCGTGGGGACCTTCGGCATCAGCCGGCTGCCCAGGTACGCGCCGCCCAGGACGCCCACCACCAACGGCGACACCAACGCCAGTTTCAGATGGCCCCTCAACGCGTACGCGGCAACGCTCGCGGCGCCCGTGACGCCAATCATCAGGTTGCTCGTCGCGCTGGCCACCTTGAACGGCACGTGCATGCCGTACGTCATCAGCGGCACCTTGAGCGGCCCTCCGCCCACCCCCAACAGCGAGGACAGGCCACCAGCCACGAAGGAGCCGGAGATGCCCAGCGGGTAGTTGGTGGGCGTGTAGTCGTCGAGCGCGGAGGGCTCCTGGTGCGGCGACCGCAGCAGCAGCATCTGCAGCGCCACGTAGAGCGTGAAGAGCCCGAAGACCACCGCCACCATCGCGGGCGCCACCATGGCCGCCACCAGGCCGCCAGCGATGGCGCCCAGCACCGTCGCCAGCTCCAGCGACAGCCCCAGGCGGATGTCACTCAGGTGCTTGTGCACGTACCCCGCGGCGGCGGAGCACGAACTGGCCACCACGCACATCAGGCTCGCCGGAATCGCTTCCTCCAGCGGGATGTCGAACCCCAGCACCAGCGCGGGCACCAGGACGATTCCACCGCCAATGCCGAGCATCGCGCCCAGAGTACCCGCGAGCGCGCCCACCGCGATGAGGAGTAGCAGCGTCATTCCTCTTCGAGGATAGGAGCGGCTTCGCGCTTCGGACAGCGGCATTCCCCGAGAGGGTCCAGGCTCGCCAGGACGCCTGCTCTGCGGGTGTCACGCCGCCCGTGCGCCCAGCGTTCCTTCGGGGAAGGCCTCCAGGAAGCGGGCACGCGTCCGGGGCGTGAAGGTGCCCCTCGCCATGTAGCCGTGCAACCGGCGCAGCACGCCACGCGCCGTCTCCAGCGCGCCCTCCACCTCCGCCGAGAAGTCGAAGGTGTCGTTGCGGTACAGCTCCTGGAACGACAGCCGCGCATACGCGGGCAGCGCGCGCGCCCGGCCCACGGGGCTTGAAAGGAAGAGACCTGAGACGTACAGGCCGCGCACCCAGCCATCCACCTCCGACTTGCTGGGCGCCTGGCCCACACGCTCCTGTGAGGACAAACGGACCAGCTCGTAGAGCCCTCCGCCAATGCCCCGCCACGGGAAGCCCGGGCTCTTCACCACCTGACACTTCTCCCGCAGCCGCGGCGTGCCGAGCAGCTCCATGCCGTGTAGCTCGCGCAGGTAGAAGAGCGTCTGCGCCCATTCGATGTCGCGGTGCGCCTCCAGCGCGCGCTCGCCCCGGCGGCGGTGCCGCACCACCAGCCTGTCCACCACCGGATACAACCGGCGGTCCAGGCACAGGTGCGTGAAGTAGCCCGCGAGCACCGCGAGGCCCGGCTCGGTGCCCACCAACGCTCCGGAGGCCACCAGCTCCGCCATCTTCAGCCCGAAACCCACGGGCGCGCGCTCGTGATACAGCTTGGCGAAGTGCGGCATCTCCCGCTCCGGCAGGAAGGCGGCGAGCCCCCCGCGGATGCCTTCGCACAGCGGCAGGTCTGGCAGCGCCGCGCCGAAGCGCGCATAGGGCAGGTCTTCCGACAGCGCACGCACCCAATCCGCCGGCAGCTCACCCGGGTTGGCGGCCATCCGTTCAATGGCGGTCAGATGCATCAGCAGCGTGGGCATTCCCCTCAACTGCTACCCAGTGCAACGAAGCAATGCAATGCTCGAATGAAATCCAACGCTTTGCGTGTAACAGGGCGGGCGTTACAGTCCGCGCCCTTTCCGCAGCCCCTGCCCTTTCCACCGTTCAGGAGTTCCACGGCCCATGAACTTCAGCTTCGTCTCCGGCGATGCCACGCGCACGAGCGGCGACCTGCTCGTCATCCCCCTCTTCGAGGGTGAGCTGGGGGACAGCGCCCCGTCCTCCCTCTCCGCGGCGGATGGCGCCCTGGAAGGCCGCCTGCGCGGCGCCGCCACCCAGGAGGGCTTCAAGGGACGCGCGGACCAGAGCCTGGTGATGCACACGCTGGGGCGCACCGCGTCGGAGCGCGTGCTGCTGCTGGGCCTGGGCAACCGCGCCCGCTTCCACCCGGAAGTGCTGCGCCTGGCCGCCGGCCGCGCGGCGAAGACGGCGCAGCGGCTGAAGGCGACCTCGGTGGCGTTCACCCTGCCGGCCACGGAGTCCGCCGCGGACGCGGTGCGGGCTGTCGTGGAAGGCGTGGCGCTGGGCGTCTACCGCTTCGACAAGTACAAGTCCTCCGCGCGCGAGGAGAAGAAGAACGCCGCGAAGCTGGGCAAGGTGTCCCTGGTGCTGCCCGAAGGCACGGAGCGCTCGCGCGACCTGGATGACGCGCTGGCGCTGGCGCAGCGCGTCGCGGAGGCCACCAACTGGGCCCGTGACCTCGTCAATGAGCCGCCCAACGCGGTGACGCCCACGGTGCTGGCCGACGCCGCCCGTCAGGCCGCGAAGGAAGGTGGCCTGAAGGTCACCATCGGCAACCGCCGCGACATCGAGAAGCTCGACATGGGCATGTTCCTGGGCGTCGCCCGGGGCAGCACCGAGGAGCCTCGCCTCATCCACCTGGAGTACACGCCGAAGAACGCGAAGGACGCCAAGCGCGCGCCGCTGGCGCTGGTGGGCAAGGCCATCACCTTCGACTCCGGCGGCCTGTCGCTCAAGCCCACCGACGGCATGGTGGACATGAAGACGGACATGGCGGGCTCGGCCGCGGTGCTGGGCGCCATGAAGGTCATCGCGGCCCTCAAGCCGCCCTTCCCCGTGCACGCCTTCATCGGCGCGTGTGAGAACATGCCGGCCGGCAACGCCTACAAGCCGGGTGACATCCTCACCTCGCGCCTGGGCAAGACGGTGGAAATCACCAACACGGACGCGGAAGGCCGCCTGGTGCTGGGCGACATCCTGACGTGGGCCACCGAGCACAAGCCCTCCGCCATCATCGACCTGGCCACGCTCACGGGCGCCTGCGTCGTCGCGCTGGGCAACTACATCGTCGGCGCCTTCGGCGAGCACGAGGAGACGGTGGCGCAGGTGCTCCAGTCCGCGCGCAACGCGGGCGAGGAGATGTGGCGCATGCCCATCAGCGACCTGCAGAAGGACGCGCTGCGCTCCGAGGTCGCCGACATGAAGAACTCCGGCGAGCGCTGGGGTGGCTCCATCAACGCCGCCCTCTTCCTCCGGGAGTTCGTGGGCGAGACGCCGTGGGTCCACCTGGACATCGCCGGCCCGTCCAACAGCCCCAAGGAGCGCGGCTACCTGAGCAAGGGCGGCACCGGCGTGGGCGTGCGCACCCTGGTGGAGTGGGTGCGGCTGCGCTCGCAGGCCCAGGCCGCCGCGCCCGCCGTTGAAGAAGCGCCCGCGGCCAAGGCCCCCAAGGCCAAGCCGGCCCGCAAGCGCGCGAAGTAGGAACGGCCCTCCGGCGAGGGCCTCCCTGAGAGGGGCGCCCTCGCCTCAACGCCGAGGCAACCACCACGCCGTTGCCATGGCGTGGCCCTCCGCCATGTGTCCCTGGCTGGACGCCCTCGCCTCAACGCCGCGGCAGCCGCCACGCCGTCGCCGGCCCCGCCAGCGGGCGCACACCCTGGATGAGCGCATCCACGCTCCGGGGCACGTCCTCGGCCGCCTGCGCCGGCCAGGTGGCCAGCATCATCAGCACCCGCCCGGGGATGCCCTCACGCACGGCCACCTTGCCGTGCACGCCGTCCCCCACCTGGAAGTCGAAGCCCACCGCGGTGTCCGACAGCGGGATGGGCGCCGGGTCGGAGGTGGTGAAGCCCGGGTGCTGGCGAAGCCCTTCGGTGAGCCGCTCCGCGAACTGCGTGGGAGACGCCACCGCGGGCGCCACCTGCAACACCACCTGCGCCCCGGAGACGGAGTGGCGGAGGATGACGGGAATCGCGAGCCCCTCCGGCGTGCGCTCGTTCGTCTCGTCCAGTTGCCAGTCCGCCGTGGGCCGGACGATTTCGAAGCCCAGGTCCTCGTCCACGTAGCGGCGGGTGGTGGAGCGACTCTCCGCGGCCGACTCCTCTACCGTTGGACTGGCCCCTGAACCACCGGTGCCCTCGTGTTTCACCGCCTGGCGCGAGCTACCGCAGGCCGTCGTCAACGCCAGGAGTCCCCACACCCAGTTCCGCATCGCGACCATGCCCGCTCCCCGCCCCAAACGCAGTGACGGCGAACGTGGGCACGGGCGGAGGGCTAGGCCAGTCCTCCCTGGAGGGTGCGGTAGGTGTTGGACAGCCGCTCCGCGACATCCGGAGGCAGGACGTTGCGCGCTGAAAACAACGCGTAGGACACGAAGGCGTCCAGGGCCTCCAACGTGAGGGCCCGGCCCACGGCCTCGCCGCCCGAGGAGAGGTTGGCCCTCAGCCGCGCCACGTCCACGCGCCCGTCCGCGCCCAGCGCCACCCCGGCGTACGCGTCCTCCAGCCCCTGCGGCGCGCGTCCAGGAAGCCGCGCAGCAGGTCCGTGTCCCTTCCGGCGTCTCGCAGCGCCCGGTGCACCAGGGACAACAGCAGGTTGTAGCGCTCCTCGGCGGACAGCAGCTCCCAGGCCATGCCCTCCACCGCGGGCGCCTGCGCCGGAGGCGGCTCCGCGGGGTGGACCGCGACATTGCCGCCCCGGACGGCCTCGTCCAGCCACGTGTAGAAGGCGTGAGGGCCGCCCTCATAGGCCGCGCGCAGGCTGCCCAGCGCCAGGCCGTCCGCCAGCCTGGCGAACAGGCGCTCCTCGCCGGGCAGCGGACCCTCGGGCCCCAGCGTCACGCGCATGCCGTCCGGGAAGCGGCGTCGCAGGCGGGCCACCACCTCGGAGCGCTTGATGCCGGTGAGGACGAGGTCCCGGGTGCGCTCCGGCAGCTTCACCACGTCCGCCATGGGCGCGGGGCCCTCGACGAACATGAAACTGGCCTCCTCCAACTCGAAGAGGCTGAGCACCACCTCGCGCACCACGTACGTCATGGCGCTGTAGAGGTTCGCCTCGGAGACGAGCCCCTCGGACGTCAGCACCTGACCGATGCGCCGCGACGGCGTCACGCGCGACAGCGCCTGGGTGAGCTGCACCTGCGTCAGGAGGCCCAGGCGAAGCAGCGCCGAGCCCAGCCGCTCCCAGCGCTCGGTGGAGGTGGCGAACACCACCTGCCCGTCACGGAAGGACACCGTGCGGCGGCCGGTGGCGTGCTGCACGGCCAGAAGCCCGCTGCGGATGCCCGACAGGACGTTGGCGAAGACCTCCTCCATCGACAGGGTGCGCAGGCTGCCGGCCAGGAAGCCGGCGGCGCCTTGCGACTCCTGGAGGAGCACCATCCCCTCTGGCCCGTTGAACCAGGCCTGGAGGGGACGGGATGGGGACAAGCCCTGGGTGAGCGGCAGCTCCAGTTCGAGCGTCGCCGCATCACCCGCGAGGCGGGGCGTGGCCTTGGGTCGTGTCGCCACTGCCCACCTCTTCAGACTGCCGGTGACTACTTCTTCGGCGCGTTCAGCTCCGCGTCGATGATGCTCTTGAACTCGTCGAAGGGCTGCGCGCCGGACAGCAGGATGCCGTTGATGAAGAAGGCCGGCGTGCCCGTCACACCCGCCTGCTTGCCCTCGGCCAGGTCCTTCTGAACGATGGCGCCCTTCTCACCCGAGTCCAGGCAGGCGTTGAACTTCGCCGTGTCCAGCTTCAGGTCAGCGGCGTGCTTCTTGAGCGCGTCCACGCCCAGCGCCTGCTGGTTGGCGAAGAGTGCGTCGTGCATCTCCCAGAACTTGCCCTGGTCACCCGCGCACAGCGACGCCTCGGAGGCCTTCGGCGCTTCCTTGTGGAAGTCGAGCGGGAAGTGGCGGAACACGATGCGGACCTTGTCGCCGTACTCCTGCTGCACCTGCGCCAGCGCCGGGTTGGCGCGGCTGCAGAACGGGCACTGGAAGTCGCTGAACTCGACGATGGTGACGGGCGCGCCCTCCGGGCCACCCTTGGCGGCGCCCGTGGCGGCCACCTGCTTGCGGACGGCGGGCGGGCGCGGCGGCTCGGGCAGCGTCAGCTTGACGTTGGCGGACTTGCGCAGCTCCTCGAAGAGGGCCTGCGCGCGCTCCTGCTTCGGCTGCTGCGTGAGGAACTCCACGATCTGCGGCTTCATCGCCTCGTAGGTGGAACCCTCGGGCAGCTGACCGGCGGCGCCGTCGTAGACCTCCTTGATGCGCTCCTCGGTGGGCGCGGGGACCTTGTCGTCGATCTCCGCCTTCAGGAACGCCTCTTGGGACATGCCGCGCTTCTTGGCCTCGGCGTCGACGAGCTTCTCCGTCACCATGCCGTCCAGGCCACGCTTCAGGAGCTGCGTCTTCTGCTTCTCCAGGTTGGCCAGCGGCTCCTGGAGGCGCTCGTTGAGCTCCTTGTACGTAATCTTCTGACCGTCGCCAAAGGTCGCGACGACGGTGTCAGGCGCGGGCTCACCCGCGGTCTGCTGCGCCGCCGGGGCGGTGGCCGGCGCCTTCTCCTTGTTGCAGCCGGCGGTGAAGGAGGCCGCCAGGAGCGCGGCGAGGATGACGCGGGTGGGACGGTTGAGCATAGCCCGCCCACTTAGCCGAGCCTTACCGGACCTGCAAGTTAATGACGTCAGGCGACAAGCGGCTCGAAGTCCAGCGCGCCCGCGAGTCCAGAGAAGCCCAATCCCATGCCCTCCAGCTCACGGCGGCGGGCCGGGACGATTTCGTAGCAGCTCGGGTCGGACATCACCTTGCGCACCAGCTTGTGGTTGAGCGCGTGGCCCGTCTTGTACGCCGTCATGTGGCCGATGACGGGACGACCGAACAGCGACACGTCACCGATGGCGTCCAGAATCTTGTGGCGCACGAACTCGTCCGGGAAGCGCAGCCCGTCCGGGTTGAGGATGGAGACCTCGTCCACGACGATGGCGTTCTCCAGCGAGCCGCCCCGCGCCAGGCCCATCTGCTTCAGCTTCTCCACGTCCCGCAGGAAGCCGAAGGTGCGCGCCCGGGAAATCTCCCGCGCGAAGTCGCGGTCACCGAAGTCCAGGTCGAAGGACTGGCCCTGGATGACGGGGTGCTCGAAGTCGATGGTGCAGCTGATGCGGAAGTGGCGCGCCGGCGTGAGCGAGGCCTGCTTGTCGCCGTCCACCACCGACACCGCCTTGCGGATGACCAGCAGCTCCTTGGGCGCCTCCTGCTCGCGCACGCCCGCGCTCTGGATGAGGGCCGCGAAGGGCGCCGCGCTGCCGTCCATGATGGGGACTTCCGGACCGTCCAGCTCCACCCGGAGGTTGTCGATGCCCATGCCGGCCAGCGCCGCCATCAGGTGCTCCACCGTCCCCACCCGGACACCGTCACGCCCCAGCGTGGTGGCCAGCGACGTGTCCACCACGTACTCCGCCAGCGCCGGGATGCTCACCGGCCGGGAGAGGTCCGTGCGCACGAAGACGATGCCGTGCCCCGGGGGCGCCGGGCGCAGGGTGAGCGTCACCCGGGCACCCGAGTGGAGGCCCACGCCCTGCAGGGAGGCGGTCTTCGAGAGAGTGCGCTGGTTGTAGGAGGACGGTCGCATTGTGGGTGTCGCCTCGTGGCTTCTCGGTGCTGCGGAGCTTCCGTTCCAGCCCCGCCGGAGGGGTGGAAACGTTCATCAGTGGTCTGATGTGACGCGCGAATCGAGCAAGCAGCATGCCACTTCCGCGTGACATGCCATGCAGCGCCCTGGGGTTCAAAACGTGCTTCAACCCCTTGGAGTTGCTTGGCTTTTTCGTGCATCTCACGAGGCACCGGTTCCGGCCTGGCGCCCCTCCCCCCCGTGGCGGATTGCTGAATCCCTCCTGAACCGCGACACCGATGTCGGGGATTTGTCATCCCCGTCCTTGGCATCCCCTCGCCCTCCCCCTCCCCATCAACCCGTGTCTTCCATGCAACACGGGCGCGTCCATAGCGCAAGGAACTCAACGAAGCAAACACCCGCCGTGACAATGCCCCTCACACGGGGACTGTCATGCGGGGCTGTCAGTAGCACCACGACAGGCCTGTATCAGCGTGCGGGGGTGGTGAGGAACCTGTCCCGGAGGGCTTCTGCGTCCTGGCGATCAAAGCCCCGACCCTGGAGGTGGGTTCGGCGGCTGACGGCGTGGAAGGTGGCCTCCAGCGTCTGGATGAAGCGCCGCAGGTCCTCGGCGAGCCGGGCGCGGATGCCAGGGCCTTCCGGGGGCCAGGGCAGCTCCACCAGCAACGAGGTAAAGCGGTCGAAGGCGTCGTAGTCGCCGTAGCGCAGCAACTGGTAGCTGCCGTCGTGGAAGTAGCCCAGGAAGACCTTGAGGGCGTCCAGCACGCCCTCGGCGGCGGACACGTCCTCGGCGCGCAGATAGGCCTCCGCGGCCCGGCACAACTGGGCATACACCCACAAGTCCTTGCGCAGGCGCAGCGCCCCGTCCTGCGGGCTCATCAGCTCGTCGAAGACGCCGTCGGACAGGCCGCCGTTGGGCGCCAGCGCCTCCACCAGCGTCACCACCTGCGTGCGCAGCACCGCCGTGAAGGCGGCGGCGGCGCGCAGCGGCGCTTCCGCGTCCCGGTCCAGGTTGACCAGCACCTCGCGGGCCACGCGCTCCGTCTCCCGGGCGATGTCGCGGGCGGCGCGCAGCGTGGCGGCCTGCAGCGACTTGGAGCCAGCCTTGGGGGAGAGGTCCGAGTGCATCCACGACGCGAGCGCGTTGGCCTCGCTGCGCACCAGCGCCAGCAGCACCCGCACGCGGCGGGAGAAGGGCGGCTGCTCCTCCGCGTCCACGTAGGCCAGGTAGTGCAGCAGCCGGAAGAGACCGAGGAAGGCGGTGGTGAAGGCGGCGCGCTGCTCCTCCTGGAGGGTGACCAGCGTGTCCAGCAGCCGCACCGAGCGGAGCCGGTCGTATTCGACGCGGAACTCCAGCGGGCGGAAGGGACGGAAGTAGCGGTTGAGGACGATTTCCCGCAGCGACAGCTTGCCCACGTCCTGGAAAAGGCCGAGGTTCGCCGCCGGCAGCTTGAGCAGGTGGTCCAGCAGGTTCTTCAGCGCGTCGAAGGCCTCGCGCAGCACGAAGAGGCTCTCAGGCGGCGTCTCCTGGTCCAGTTGCTCCTCGATGAGCGCGCGCCGGACGCGGTCGTCCGCGAGCTGGGTCTCCACGTACTTGCGGAAGACCATCTTCTGGTCGCTGTCCGGGTCCTGCAGGTGGCGCGCGACGCGGATGGCGCGGTCCATGGCGTCGCGCACGTCCGCCAGCTCCTCGCGGAAGTCCCGCGTGACGAGCGGTCTGTCGCGCGCGTCCACCACCGTGTTGAGGTTGAGGTAGCGCTCCACCGCGCGCAGCAGCATCTCGAACTCGAAGAGCAGCTCCTCCCGCCCCTCCACGGGCACGCCCCGCAGCCAGCGCTCGCGTTCGGCGAGGAAGCCGGCGCGCGACGTCTGGGAGGCGCGCATCAGGTCGGCGTAGAAGTCGCGGGGGACGCGGGGCGGCGAGGAAGGCGTGTCCTGGCTCATGGCATCTCAGAAGAGGCTGCCCTGGGGCGTGGGCGGTGGTTGCTTCTTGAAATACTGGTACGTGCGGTGGGTGGCCATCCGGCCCCGCGGCGTGCGCTGGAGGAAGCCTTCCTGCATCAGGAAGGGCTCGTACACGTCTTCAATGGTATCGCGCTGCTCGCCCACGCTGGCGGCGATGGTCTCCACGCCCACCGGGCCGCCGCCGAACTTGTCGAGGATGGTCAGCAGAATCTTGCGGTCCATGGAATCCAGGCCGCTGGCGTCCACCCCGAGCCTGTCCAGCGACTTCTGCGCCAGCTCCAGGGTGATTCTGCCATTGCCTTCCACCTCCGCGAAGTCACGCAGCCGGCGCAGCAGCCGGTTGGTGATGCGTGGCGTGCCCCGGGAGCGGCTGGCCACCTCGCGCGCGGCGTCCTTGTCCAGGGGGATGCCCAGGATGCGCGCGGAGCGGTGGAGGATGCTCTCCAATGCCTTGGCGTCGTAGTACTCCAGCCGCTCCTGAATCTGGAAGCGGTCGCGCAGCGGCGAGGTGAGCAGGCCGGTGCGCGTGGTGGCGCCAATCAGGGTGAAGGGCGGCAAATCAATCTTCATCGCCCGGGCGGCGGGCCCGGTGTCGATGGTGATGTCCAGCCGGAAGTCCTCCATGGCCGGGTAGAGGTATTCCTCCACGGCGGCGTTGAGGCGGTGGATTTCATCGATGAAGAGCACGTCGCGCGCGTCGAGGTTGGTGAGCAGGCCCGCCAGGTCGCCCTTTCGCTCCAGTGCGGGGCCGCTGGTGACGTGGATTCCCACACCCAGCTCGTTCGCGATGATGTGCGCCAGCGACGTCTTGCCCAGGCCTGGCGGGCCGGAGAACAGGCAGTGGTCCAGGGCTTCGCCCCGGCTGCGCGCGGCCTGCACGTAGACCTTGAGCTTTTCGACGACGGGCCCCTGGCCCACGTATTCGTCGAACGAGCGCGGCCGCAGGGACGCCTCGAGCCGGACGTCCTCGGGCAGGACGTCTTCCGAGAGGGTGTCGGACTTCCTCGCCATAACGTCTGGACCCTATACAGGAAGGCCGCGCGTGTCGCCGCACATCTGGCGGCGTTACACTCAGTGGCCCGCCGGGCTCGCCAGCCAGGCGGGCGCGGGCAGGGGAAGGCGGGTTCCTCTCCTGGCGTTCCTGGCACAGCCCCCCGCCGATACTCCGAGGCGATTGAAGTGCGCCCGGTGTGTGCGAGATTCGAGCCTGGAGACCCCATGAACACGAGCCCGGTGTTTCGTCCCCTCCCCTCGCTGGCTGGCGCGCGCGCCGAACCCATCCCCGGCCTGCGGCTCCAGAAGCTCCGCCGGGCCGCGTTGGACGCGCGGGAGGCCTTCGTGAAGGAGGGCCCGGTGGCCGCGGTGGCCACGTGCGACCTCGTCACCTTCCCCTACCCCGCCCAGTTCGCCTTCAGCGGCGCGGCGCTGTCTCCGGCGCCCTACGTCATGCTGACCAACCGGATGCAGGTGGTGCAGTTCGTGGACCGGGAGGGCGCGCGGCGCACGCTGCTGTTCAACCCGTCCGACTACGAGCGCGGCGTCTCCGCCCCCTTCTACCGCGCGCTGCGCGAGCGCTACGGCGCCTTCGTCTCCGACAAGGTGATGTCCACGCGGCACGGCTCGGTGCAGAGCCACCTGGCGGCGCTGGGGCTCACCCCGGCGGACGTGGACTACCTGGCCTTCGACCACCTCCACATCCAGGACCTGCGCGGCTGGCTGGGCGGTGACGGCATGCCCGCGTACTTCCCCCGGGCCCGGCTGCTGGTGCAGCGCGCCGAATGGGAGGTGGCCGTGGAGCCGCACCCCATGCAGGCGGTGTGGCTCGTGCCGGGCGGCGTCGACATTCCCCGTGAGCGCGTGGTGCTGCTGGACGGCGACGTGTGGCTGGGCCAGGGCGCGGCGCTGCTCAGCACGCCGGGCCACACGCGCGGCAACATGTCGCTGGCGGTGGCCACCTCGCGCGAGGTGTTCGTCACCAGCGAGAATGGCGTGGCCACGGAGAGCTACACCCCGCTGCAGTCCGCCATCCCCGGCGTGCGCCGCTTCGCCGAGCACATGGGCTGGGAGGTCGTCCTCAACGGCAACACGCGCGAGGACTCCCTGGACCAGTACTCCTCCATGGTGGTGGAGAAGCTGTTCGCGGGGACGTCCTCCGTGGACGGCGCGTTCATCAACTTCCACCCGTCCTCGCAGCTCACCGCGCACGTCATGGCGCCCGGGTTGACGCCCACCATCGTCCTGCCCGCGCCCAACTTCGGCGACGTGCGGCCCAGCCCCGCGTCCCGGCGAGCGGCGTAGCGCGCCGGCCGGCCGGTGCTCAGCAGTCCTTGGCGAAGCAGAGCCACCAGGGGCGGAAGGGCACCGCGTACAGCTCCAGGTCCCGGGCCCCGTCCGACGCGGAGAAGAAGACGTTGAAGCCGGCGCGGGTGAAGCTGAACGGGTTCGAGGACGCCGTCCCCGGCGCGATGTCCAGCAGCCGGCTCGTCACCCAGGGACGGCCGGCGCTGTACCAGACCTCGCGGCCGTGCCCCGTCGTCTCCGCGGAGAAGAACAGCCAGCCCGACTCGGCGGTGAGCCCCAGCGGTCCGCTCCCCACGGGCCCCGGCTCGATGTCGCGCACCAGCTGGGTGCCTGGCGCCGTGCCGTTGCTGCGCCACAGCTCGCGGCCATGCACCCCGTCGTCCGCGGTGAAGTACAGCTCGCCGTCCAACACGACCAGGTCCTTGGGCATCGCCCCCTCGGGCCCGGGCCGGAGGTCCACGACGAGCCCCGTCCCCTCCGGCGAGCCGTTGCTGCGCCACAGCTCGCCGCCGTGGATGGCGTCGCCCGGGTTGCCGTACCAGTCGCTCGCCCCCGCCAGGAAGTACAGCGCGTCATCCAGCGCGGTGAGGTACGCCGGGTAGTCTCCCGGGAAGGTCCAGACGCGCTCGGCCGTCAACCGCCCCATGTACGCCACCCAGAGCTCGGCTCGCTCCGTGCCCGGGTCCAACAGGAAGAAGAGGTGCCGGCCCGCCGCCGTCAGCCCGAAAATCACCCCGGCCCCTCGCCGGGAGAACACCTGCTGGGCCCGGCCTCGGGAATCCACCCACCAGAGCACCGTCTCCGCGGCGCTGGAGGACACCAGCGCCACGCCCTTGCCCCACGCCGTCAACTGGCCCAACGCGAGCGCGCCGGCGCCGGGCAGGAACTCATGCACCCGCTCCGTGCCCTTCTCCGTGCCGTCGGTGCGCCACAGCTCGCGGCCCGACACGCCGTCATCCGCCGTGAAGTAGAGAGCCCCGTCCACCTCGGTGAGGAACTCCGG